>CAZDZP010000330.1:0-2859 GCA_964509855.1 uncultured Anaerolineaceae bacterium
TGCGCTTCCATGGTCTTGAGCCGGAACGATCGCCCGTCGATGACTACGGTGGGATCACAACCCTGAGCTTTCGCAGTGTGTTGGCACGAACGGTGCGCGCGGATGAGGCCGTCTTGTACCTCGTTCCGGTTCACAAGCGTCGTCGGCGTTCGGTCGTGGCCACTCTGGAGGGGGCACGAAGTGTCGAGTCATGATTGCCGCAGTGTCCAGCGAAGAGTGTCGCAGTTGCTTTGTCGTGTACGTGGTGCAGACTGCATAGTGTGGTATCCTTTGACTGTCCGGGTACCAAGGGTAGTAGGTTGCGGCGCTAACGGCTGGACATTTGGCGGGTGCTCGGGCGGGGAGGAGCGCATCGATGGCGGAGGGTTCGCGGCGGCAGGCACTGCTGGAGGCGGGGCTGGTGCATCCGTCGCCGGAATTGGTGACGGCGGTGGCGTTCCTGGAGCATCCGGAGTTCTTCGCAGCGATCGACAAGGTGCAGGTGAAGTACGAGATGCTGCGCGCCCACGCCCTGGACGGGCTTTCGGTGGTGGCGGCCGCGGAGCGGCATGGGTACTCGCGCGCCTCGTTCTACCTGGTGCAGCGTGCGTTCGAAGGCTCTGGGATGGTGGGCTTGATCGACGAGCGTCCAGGCAGGCGCGGTCCCGTGAAGGTGTCGGCCGAGGTGCTGGCGTTCTTGCGCGCTCGACTGCGGGAGCGGCCGGCGACGTCCGGCGCGGAGCTCGCCCGGGACGTGGAGCGGGTGCTGGGGGTACGACTGCATCGCCGCACCGTCGAGCGCGCCCTGCGGGCGCTGGGTTCACGCTGATGCGGTCGTTGTGGCCGGTGGCGGAGGCGGCGCAGGCGGATTACGAGGTGTTGCGGAAGGGCTTCCTGGCCGGCGCGCCATGGCGTGGCGACGCGATCGCGCGCCGGTTCGAGAGAGCGGGATTGGCGGGGCTGATTCGCGCGCCCGCCGCCGAACCGGAGTACCTAGCGGAGCTCGTCGGCGCGCTGCGGCCCGCCTGGTGCGGCTGCGACGATCCGCGCCTGGAGGTGCTTCGTGGCGTGTACGCCTTCTTGCTGGTGGAGCCGGGCAACGCGATGAAGCACGTGGGGGTGCCGCGATGAGGGTGGCGCTCTACGCGCGGGTCTCCACCGAGCGCCAGGAGCAGCTCGGCACGATCGCGTCGCAGCTGGAGGCCTTGCGCTCCGCCGCCGCTCACGACGATCTGCAGGTGATCGAGGAGTTCGTCGATGCCGGCCACTCCGGCGCCCGGCTCGATCGGCCGGCGCTCGACCGGTTGCGCGACGCCGCGCAAGCTGGACTCTTCGAGCAGGTGCTCGTCCTCGCCGCCGACCGGCTCGCCCGCTCGTACGCCTACCAGGTCCTGATCCTCGAGGAACTCGAGCGGTTCGGCGTGAAGATCCGGTTCCTGGAGGGACCCGCCCTCACGGATGACCCGCAGGCGCGGCTGCTGGTGCAGGTGCAAGGCGTGATCGCCGAGTACGAGCGCGCCAAGATCGCCGAACGCTACCGGCGCGGGAAACTGCATAAGGCCCGCCAGGGCGACCCGTTCTTCTGGAAGGTACCCTACGGGTACCGCCGCATCCCTGGCGGCAACGGAAAGCCGAACCGACTCGAGGTGCTCGAAAGCGAAGCGAGCGTGGTGCGCGAGATCTTCCACGCGCACGTCAACGACGACCTCACCCTGCGGCAGATCTCCTTGCGACTCTACGACCGCGGCACGCCCTCACCGACCGGCAAACGCACCTGGTCCTCCTCGACCATGAGCCGCCTCATCCGCAACGAGGCCTACATCGGCACCATCTACTACAACCGGCGCGAATCGATCCACGTGCCCGACCCCACGCGCGGCCACCGAAGCCTCAAGACCACCTACAAAGACCGCCCCAAGGACGAGTGGATCCCCATCCCGATTCCCGCCATCATCGACCAGGACCTGTTCGAGCGCGCGCAACGCATCAACCGCGAGCACCTCAAGTTCAACCCCCGCGGCGCGCACCCCGGCCGCTTCCTGCTCCGCGGCCTCGTCCAGTGCGGCCACTGCCACGTCGGCTGCACCTGCCACCAGATGCGCGGCCGCAACGGCACCCACCACTACTACTACTGCCGCAACCACAACGTCCTCAACGCCGGCGGCCACCACAACCGCTGCCCAGAACGCAACATCCGCAGCAACGAACTCGACACCTTCGTCTTCGATGAAGTCAAACGCGCCCTACTCGACCCGCAACAACTCACCGCCGGCGAACGCGAACTCACCATCCGCACCCCAACGAGCGACCACGACCTGATCACCGACCAACTCGCCCGCCTCGACCGGCGCCTCGATCACGCCCAACAAGAACGAACCCGCCTCCTCGACGCCTACCAAGCCAACCTGATCGACCTCGTCGAGCTCACGCGCCGCAGCATCTGCATCACCGCACGACACGACGAGCTCCGCCACGAGCACGACGCCCTACAGGGACGCCAAACCGAACTCGCCCAGCAGAAGCGCCTTCACCACGCCATCGCCACCTTCGCGCAGAAGGTCAGTCAATCCATCAACGACCTCGACTTCGACGCCCGCCAGAAGCTCCTACGCCTCGTCATCGAGAAAGTCACCGTCACCGGCTGGCGCGTAGAAATCCACCTCAAGATCCCCCTCACAGCCGCCGAACCACAACCGCCACCCCACACGGACGACCCGTCAAGCGATATGCGCCTCTGCTCCACCCATAACCATCGAAGGCGAGTCCTTCCGCAGCCGCCAACGACCCGGCCAGACCGCCGCGACCTAGACAACCCCAACCCCGACGACGTACACCAAGAACGAGCTACGCCTGGGGCAAGCTCACGAGAAAACCTGAGTC
>CAZDZP010000331.1:0-2856 GCA_964509855.1 uncultured Anaerolineaceae bacterium
CGCCCATCGCCAGCAACACGTGCGAAGGCTCCCAGGTGGAGTTCGAACAGGCACTACCGGAACTCACGGCGATTCCGTGGCCGTCCAGCCGCTCCAGGAGTGCGTCACTTTCTATGCCGTCGAAGGCGATGTTGAGGTTGTTCGGGAGACAGTTCACCTGGCATCCGTTGGCCCGCGAGCCCGGGACCGCTTCGAGGATTCCATCGCGCAGTCGCTCGCGAAGCGCTCGAACGCGCGTGGAACGTTCTTCGATTCCGCGGGTCGCTGCTCGCAGCGCGACCGCCGTCCCCACAGCGCCCGCGACGTTTTCCGTCCCGGCGCGCTTCTGCATCTCCTGCCCGCCGCCGCTCAGCAACGCTCGGAACGGCGTTGCCCGGCGCAGGAAGAGTACGCCGCTGCCCTTCGGCCCACCGAACTTGTGCGCTGAGAGGCTGAGCGCGTCGACGCCGAGCTGGTCCATATCCAGGTTCATCCAGCCGGGCGCCTGCACCGCGTCGGTGTGGAACATCACGCGGTGGCCCTGCCCGGCGGCATAGTCGCGAACGATCGTGGTCAATTCGGACACGGGCTGTACGGTGCCGACTTCATTGTTCGCGAGCATGACGCTGGCCAGCACGGTGTCGGGGCGTAGCGCTGCACGGAACTCATCGACTGAAACCCTCCCACTGGCGTCGCAGCCGAGATAGCTGACGGCAAATCCCAGCTCTTCCAGGTACTGGGCCACGTGGAGCCCGGCGTGGTGTTCGATGGCGCTTGTGATCACGTGCGCCCCTGCGCCGGCGCGCCGCATCGCGTAGGCGATGCCCCCGAGGGCGGAGTTGATGCTTTCCGTTCCGCCGCTTGTGAAGAGGATCTCGCTCGGGCGGGCACACAGGGCCTCGGCGATGGAGTTGCGCGAACGATCGAGCGCCTCCTGGGCGCGGCGCCCTGCCGCGTAAAGTCCGCTCGGGTTCCCGAACTCGGCTTCGAGAAAGGGCTGCATTGCCGCCCGCGCTTCGGCACGCAGCGGAGTGGTGGCCGCATGATCGAGGTACGTCATTCCCATAGCGTAGCAGCCGGGCTTGCCGCTTGAGAGCAGCGACTCCCACGGTTAATCTTCGGAGACGTGCAAGAAGAATCACTGTTGACCCCCGAAGTCCGCGCCCAAATCGGAACCGTTGCCACGCCCGGCGCCGCCCGCGTTACGCCACGTGCATTGTTCCGCGCATCGGAGACGTATTACGGACGCCCATGGGAGCCGGTGCCCGCCGAAGGGGAGCCCGTTCCCGGAATCGTCATCGCCGCTCTGGAAACCGAGAGCACCGGCCTGGATATGCCGGTCGTGATGCCCAATAGCCTGCTCATCAGCAACGAATGGCAGTTCGAGCGCCCTTTGCTCATGGGCGAAGACCTCAACGTGCAGGCACGGCTCGCCGATATCTCCGAACGCTTTGGCGGCCGCTTCGGCTACAGCCTGTACTTCCGTAGCGAAATCGAGTTCCGCGACACCACCGGCACAATCGTGGCCCGCTCGGTGAACACGATGATGCAGTACGACGCCCGCAACGCGAATGGCGGGAACGACGAATGACCCTACAAGTGACCGAACTGAAGGAAGGCCATGAACTCCCGGTCCTCGAACTCCAGCCGGGTCTTGGGCAGGTCATTCGCTTTTGTGGGATGACGTGGGGCTTCCCGCCCTTCTTCTACGACATCGAAGCCGCCCGCGCCCAGGGCATGCCCGGCACGCTGGTGCCCGGGCCGCTCAAGCTGGGGCTCGTGTATCGCGCCGTGCAGGAATGGCTTGGCGATGCAGGGTGGGTGTGCCAGGTGCGCGCCGCGCACCGGCGCCCCGACATCACCGGCCGCCCGATTGTGATCACCGGGAGCATAGCGCGCCTGTACGAAGAAAACGGCGCACCGCGGGCAGACCTGGAACTGGTCATCGTGAACGAAGAAGGTCAGCCGTCCGTGCGCGCTTTCGCTGTCGTTGAGTTCAACCGGTAGGGCCGGCGCAACAACGTCCGCTCGCCGCCAGCAGGGTACGTCTCGGACAGCAGGAACTGCTGCAGAACAAAAAGGGGAGAGCGCTTTCGAGCGCTCTCCCCTTTTGGGGTCTGTATCGTCGACGGACTCAGTTAGAAGGTGTAGTCCTGCAGTGTGCCGAAGAGTCCAGCCCCGAGCGGGGCGTCGCCGGCGCTGTTCTGGACAGCAATGAATCCGAGGATGAGCACCATGACCGCGAACCCGATCGTCGTGGCCATCACCACCTGGGTGGAATCCGCGGCCGTCGCAGACTGCACGGCATAAATCATCATCACGAACATCAGCGCCAACGGCACGATGGCGAAGACCGGCCACAGGAAGGGGATGAACATGAACAGCGAAAGCGCAAAGGGGGCCGAGGCGTAGAACATCGTTCGCATCAGTACCTGCACGTCGGCCGACGTCTTGAAAAACTGTGCCATGACGACGTACACCACCAGCACCGCGACCGCGTACATCCCGGCAAAGAACAGCGCGCCAAGGACTACGTGGTTGAGGAAGGCTGAGTCCGGTTCAATGTCCGCGACGACTGTCCAAAAGAGGAACATTCCGAGGCCACCCAACAATGCGCTGACAACGAGCACAATCAGGGAGGGAACGAGTTCTTGAGCGTCGTCGCGCACTTCGTCGAAGACGGTGGTATCGAGCTTGGCGAGCCGCACGAGCCGGTTGATGATGACGTTCGGGTCCATACGAACTCCTGTTTCTCTCCGCGGTTTATGTGAACGATGCCTTGGTGAGCCTGCTCACTCAGGCGGCACTATAGCACAAGTCTGCAAAGCATGTTCAAGTGCATATTCTCGTTATCAGTTCCTAGAGTGGCCGCTTCGC
>CAZDZP010000332.1:0-268 GCA_964509855.1 uncultured Anaerolineaceae bacterium
TGATGACGACGAGCTTGCCCGTGGGCCCAAGCTTGACGACCGCTTCTGCGGGGGCCCCGGCGAGGGTGCGCCCGGAGACGACAACTTTCGTTTCGCGGCTGTGGCGATCCCTTTGGCGCTCAATGATGCGGCCGGTGAGGATGATATTTTCAAGGTCGAGGATCGAGAGGTTGTCATCTTGTAGCTCGTCAGCGGCGTGAATCGACACGACGTAGTTCAGAGCACGAACCAAATCGCGGATGCGGGTGATCGTCAGTTGGGGCACGTG
>CAZDZP010000332.1:278-2855 GCA_964509855.1 uncultured Anaerolineaceae bacterium
GCTGAGGAAAAGTCTCGGTCAACATCCGCCGAAAAACGACCGTACAGCGCGCCCACGGCCACACCGCCCAAGCGCGCGACCCAACAACGGTCAGCGGCATCTCCGTCAATCGGACATGCCGCAATCATCCCCAAGAAGATATCTGCTGTACGAATCGAGCATCGAGGCTCGAAATCCGGGATCGTCCAACCACCGGTTCAGATCGCGGCTCGCTTCGCGATCACGATCTAACCTTAGTCGTTGGACGGATCCGCTACGCGGAGAAAGCGGCGCATGTAATCTGACTTCACAATGTAGCCTCATCCCCCTTGACCCGGGGCCGATCGATGACGATGAGGTTACTTCAACATGCCCGCTTTGTCTTCCACCCCCACCCCCTTCGAGCGCAACTACCAGCGACACCTTCAGCACCTGAAGCTCAAGGGGCTTCAGCCCAAGACCATCGACGCCTATGCCCGCGCCATTCGGCGCGCTGGCGAGCGTTTCGATAAGGATATCGATCACCTGACTGAGCAGCAGCTGACCGATCACTTCACCGCCCTGCTCGCCACCCACTCGTGGAGCGCCGTCAAACTCGACCTCTACGGCCTGAAGTTCTACTACACCCACGTCCTGCGCAAGCCCTGGATCGCCCCCGGACTGATCAAGCCCCCGCGCGGCCAGCACCTGCCCGACATCGTCACCGTCGAGCAGGCCCAGCACATCTTCGCCGCCACCCGCATTCTCAGCTACCGCGTGTTCTTCTTCACCCTATACAGCCTGGGGCTACGCCTGGGCGAGGGCCTGCGCCTGCAGGTCGGTGATATCGATGCCGTGCGTCTGCGCGTGCATGTCCGCAACTCCAAAGGCAACCGCGATCGACTCGTCCCCCTGCCGCAGGCGACCTATCGGGTGCTGCAGCGCTTCTGGTGCGTGCATCGTAATCCGGCGCTGCTGTTCCCGAACCGACACGCCGGGCGGCGCGGCGCCGCCACCGCGACCACGCCCCTGGATCGCAGCGGCGTACAAGACGCCTTGCGTCAGGTCATCGCCTCCTGCGGGATAAAAAAAAGATCACGCCCCACTGCTTGCGTCACAGCTACGCCACCCACCTCATCGAGGCCGGCGTCGATCTGATCGAGGTCCAGCAGATCCTCGGCCACCACTCGATCCTCACCACCGCCCGCTACACCCACCTCACCGATCGTACCCAGTACCAGGCCATCGATCGCATCAACGCCCTCATGGACGGCTTCACCCTCGGCTGGGGGGACGTCCAATGATTCGCCTCGCCTCGGTCATCCAGCGCTTCGAGACCGACTTCCTCGACCAGTACCGAGATCGGCTACGCCCCGAGCACACCCACGCCCTCGCGGCAATCAAACACTGCCGCTCCCAGGCCAGCCCCAAGATGCTCGTCGCCTGCGACGAATGCTCACACCACACGCTGGTGCCGCACTCCTGCGGCCATCGCCACTGTCCGCACTGCCAGCACCACGAGAGCCAGCAGTGGATCGACCGACAGCTCGCCCGGCTCGTCCCCGCCGAGTACTTCCTCATCACCTTCACCTTGCCCGCCGAACTACGACCACTTGCCCGCGCGCAACCACGCATCGTCTACGACCTCCTCCTGCGCTGCGCCTGGGACACCGTGCGCACCTTCAGCCGCAACGATCCGAAGCTGCGCGGCCTGCCCGGCGCCATCGGGGTGCTGCATACCAATAATCGCAGGCAGGACCATCACCCCCACGCCCATCTGGTCGTGCCCGCTGCCGCTGTCGACCCCGAACGCCGACAATGGCGCACCAAGGTGCGCCCCTCATCCAAACGTGCGTACCTGTTCGACCACAAGGCCTTGGCCAAGGTCTTTCGCGCCAAGATGCTCGCAGCGATCACCGAGTCCAGACTTCGTCTACCCGAGCACTATCCCCGCGAATGGGTCGTCGACTGCAAGCATGTCGGCTCCGGCAAGCCCGCGCTCATCTATCTGGGACGCTACCTCTATCGCGGCGTCATCCGCGAGCAGGACATCGTCGCGTACGATCACAACACCGTCTGCTTCCGCTACCGCGATGCAAAGACCGGGCTCTGGCAGCACCGAACCGTCGACGGCGCGCACTTCCTGTGGCTCATCCTGCAGCACGTCCTGCCCAAGCGCTTTCGCCGAGCCCGCAATTTCGGATTCCTGCATCCGAACTGCAAGCGACTCATCGCGCTGCTGCAATGGCTGCTCAAGATCGATCCGGGGACACCGCCGACGAAACAGCGCGCCACCATCCGATGCGCTTGCTGTGGGGCCGCGATGACGATCATGCGCACCAGGCTTCGACCATTCCCGTCGGTACCACTCGATGTGCCGATACCGAGCGCAGGACCCGCCTGAGCGTGTAGCCGATCTCTAGCGTCAAACTCACCGGACATCAGCGTCCGAAAGCTGAGGGAAACACTCGGCCTCCATCCGCCGAAAAACGACCGTACAGCGCGCCCACGGCCACACCGCCCGAGCGCGCGACCCAACAACGGTCAGCGGCATCTGCGTCCACCGGACATGCCGCAATCATCCCCAAGAAGATATCTGCTGTACGAATCGAGCATCGA
>CAZDZP010000333.1:0-2852 GCA_964509855.1 uncultured Anaerolineaceae bacterium
CCGACGGGCAGTGGTTGTTCCTCGGGACGCTGATGCAGCCGCACTTCCTGAAGGCGCTGGAAACGTTGGACCTCCTGGACGTACTCGCGATGGACGGCGTGGACGGGGAGCTCGGCAACGTGATGTTGCCCGGCAACGCCAGCCGCGTGGTGGAAAAGCTCGACGCGAAGTTCGCTACGAAGACGCGGCAGGAGTGGCTCGACATCCTCCACGCCGCCGGGGTGCCGCGGGGTCCGGTTTCGACGCGCGAAGAGTGGTTCGCGAGCGAGACCGTCGCGGCGAACCACATGCGGCTTGCCTTCGAACACGAAACGCTGGGGAACGTGGAAATGCCGGGCGTGCCCGTGCGGCTCTACGACACGCCGGGCGAGGTCACCGGGCTGGTGCGCGACACCACCGCAAG
This sequence comes from uncultured Anaerolineaceae bacterium, assembly GCA_964509855.1. GTDB lineage: Bacteria > Chloroflexota > Dehalococcoidia > Tepidiformales > Tepidiformaceae > CAZDZP01. The sequence goes on from CAZDZP010000333.1 coordinate 404, forward strand.
CGACGTGCTCGCGGCGTGGCCGGAAAAGCCCGCGCCGGAGCGACTGCAACCGCTGCCGCCGCCTTCGGACAAGGGACCGCTGGCCGGGGTGCGCGTGCTGGACCTTGGCATCATCATCGCAGGGACGCACGCGGGGACCATCCTCGCGAACTACGGCGCGGACGTGATCAAGGTGGAGCCGCCGGAGGGCGATTCGTTCCGGCCTTACGGGTTGGGCTTCGTGGGCTTCAACCAGGGGAAGCGCGCGCTGGTGGTGGACCTGAAATCGCCGGAGGGCAAGCAGGCGTTCTACGACCTGGTGCGCGAATCGGACGTGGTGTGCGACAACTACCGGCTGGGCGTGCTCGAACGGCTGGGCATCGATTTCGCCTCGCTGGTGAAGGTGAACCCGCGCATCATCTCGTGTTCGGTGACGGGCTATGGGAGCGAAGGACCGCTGGCGCAGGACCCCGGGTTCGACCCGCTGATGCAGGCACGATCGGGATTGATGGGGAACCAGGGCGGCGACGATGAGCCCGTGTTCCACCAGATACCGGTGAACGACACCGCCAGCGCAATGATGGCGGCCTTCGGGATTCTCGCGGCGCTGAACGCGCGGGAGCGGACGGGTCGCGGCCAGCGCGTGGAGACCTGCCTCGCGAACCAGTCGGTCATCTGCCAGTCGGGCGAACTGACGCTGTTCGAAGGGCGGCCGCCGGCGCCGGTGGGCGACCGGGACTGTGTTGGCGAAGCCGCACTGCGACGGCTGTACCAGTGCAGCGATGGCTGGGTGATGCTGTGGTGCACGGAAGCCGAGCAGTACCAGTCGCTGTGCTTGGCGCTGGGCCACCCGGAATGGGCGGGCCGCATCACCGCCGAGCAAGCCCTGGAAGAGCCGCGCAAAGGCGAGTCCGCCGACCGCATCGCCGAAGGCTTCGCGTCGCTCACGCGGGATGATGCCATCGACCGGCTGCACGCGCGGGGTGTGCCGGCCGCACCGTCAACGACCATCGAGGAGATGTTCGCGAGCCCGTGGCACCATGCCAACGGCTTCTTCTGGGAGACGGACCACCCGCAGTTCGGGCCGATGACGACGGTGCACAAGTACGCGGAATGGAGCCGGACGCCGGGCGGGTTCAGGCGCCGGTCGCCGCTGTTGGGGGAGCACACGGTGGAAGTGTTGGCGGAGTGTGGGTTTGACGAGGGGCGGATCGAGGAGTTGTTGGCAAGCGGCGCGGTTCGGCAGTTCGCGGGATAGGGAACGGCATGGTCTGGGGATAGTGGAGGCACACCCTGCGCACGTTGGCGTGCGCGGCTACGGGGACCGTCGGCTGTAGTTGCATTCATCGCTATGTAGCGATATAGTGGTGATATGAAGCAATCCATGAACCCCGCCGTGCTGGAATCGGTTGCCGAACACTTCCGAGTGCTGGGTGACCCCACTCGTCTCGCGATGCTGCAGATGCTGCTTGAACGTGAAGAGATGAACGTCGGGCAGTTCGTGGACGCGCTTGGCTACAGCCAGGCGAACGTCAGCAAGCACCTGCGGACGCTGCACGACGCTGGCATCCTCGAACGCCGCGCCGCTGGCACGTCCGCGTTCTATTCCATCGCAGACCCGAGCATTTCGGTGTTGTGCGACATCGTCTGCGACCGCATTCGCGAGCAGGCGGTGGCGCGCGCGCAGGAGCTCGCCGCGACGTGAATCCATCGCCAACCCGCGATCCTTTTCACCACCCCTCAATTCTCAAAGGAGACCCGATGAAGCTCTTCAGCAGCAAGCCCAACCCCCTGGAAATCGATGTCGCGCAGGCCCAAACGCTCTTGGCGAACGGAAGCGCCTTCCTCGTCGACATTCGTGAAGACTGGGAATGGCAGCGCGGCCATGCAGCGCCGGCACGCCACATCCCCATGGATTCGCTTGGCGCGAAGGCGGCTACATTGCCGCGCGACAAGGAAGTGCTGCTGATCTGCGCCAGCGGCAACCGCAGCCTGCGGGCGGCGAAGGCGCTGGGCAGCCAGGGAATCCAGGCCCGTTCAGTGGCCGGGGGTACGTCCGCATGGGCGCGCCAGGGGCTTGCCCTCGCGCAGTAGGATGAAAGCACGCCCTTCGTGCCCAACGCCCACTCATCGCCGCCCTTGCGGCAAGGAGCCGAAGCCATGACCGCTTCCACCATCATTGTCCAATTCGTCACCGATTCGCTCGGCGATGCTTCGTATCTCGTTGTGAGCGGGAAGGAGGCCGCGGTGGTGGACCCGCAGCGGGACGTGCGGCCGTACCTGGATTCGGCGAAGGCCCATGGCGCGACGATCACGCACGTATTCGAAACGCACGTCCACAACGACTACATCTCGGGCGGGCGTGAGCTTGCGGAGCTGGGAGCGGCCATCGTCGCCCCGGCCGGGAGCAACCTCGAATTCCCGCACACCGCGGTGAAAGACGGCGACGACATCGCTATCGGCGACGCAC
>CAZDZP010000334.1:0-2843 GCA_964509855.1 uncultured Anaerolineaceae bacterium
GTGGCTGATCCGGAACGGCCGGGGCACACCATGCGCACGTGGGCGTGCGCGGCTACGGGGTGCGGCCAGTGTTGGTGGCAGCGGGCGTGGAGTTGCCCACGACGACGGTGCGTCGCAGCTACGGGGAGCTGGGGCGGGGCGTTGGTAGCTGGTCCGAAAGGCCGGGGCATACCCTGCGCACGTGGGCGTGCGCGGCCACGGGGTGGCGGCTACGCGTAGAGCAGTCGGCCGCGGGGAGCGGGAATCGGGCGCCCGAGCTCGGTGGCGGTCGCAATCCATTCCTCAATCACTACCTGGGCGTTCCGAACGGCATCTTCGTACGTGTCGCCGTCGGCCATGCAGCCGGGCAGTTCGGGAACTTCGACGAGGAAGGCTTCGTCCTCGTCGCTCCACCAGATGATCAGTTCGTATTTAGGAATCGACATCGTTGAGCAGATCATAGCGGATTGCCAGCTGCCTGACCTGCCGCACCTGGTAGCGCTTGGCCATCGAACCTTGAGGTTTAATGTTCACGATTTCCGGGATGCCGTCACGGGTGAAGATGTGGTGGCTCCCGCGCACCCGCTCGGCGAAGCCGAGAGACTCGAGGATCGAGCGCAGCTCGGCGAACGAGATGCCGGCATCGGCATTGCCGCTCAAGAATCGTCGCCAAAGTCTCTCGCTAGGGGGCATTGTGCCCGCTCATCCTAAACGGTCGTGCTTCCCCAGCGCTCCATCGGAGCGCGGCTACGGGGCACCGCCAGCGATGACGGGACGGTTGTAGCATTTCCCGCGACCGCGGTGGGTCGCAGCTACGAATTGCGCGATTCGGACCTGGCGCCACCATCCCGTCTGAGCACTGAGCACTGAGCACTGAGCACTGAGCACTGAGCACTGAGCAACGAGCACTCAGCGCTACTTCACTTCCAATGTGTAATACATGCCGCCGCTGTAATGGCCGGGGACGTTGCAGAAGAGGATGTAGTTTCCGGGTTCGAGGTCCAGGGTTTCGGAGGTGCCTTTGCCGCCGGGGTCGACGGCGGTGATGGCGCCGACGAGTTGGCCCGCGGTTTCGAGCGACACGCGTCCGTTGTCGACGGGGAGGCTGGAGGCCGGGACGTCGCTGCGCATCACCACGAAGTCGTGGGGGATGCCGTCGGCGTTCTGGAGTTCGAAGCGGAATTCGCCGGCGGGGATGGGGTCGAGCGCGAGACCGGCGTCTTCGCCCGTGAGCCGCCACTGGGGGACCAGCCGGACGTTCCCGTCCGCGTCGATGACGCGCAGGTCGCCGTGGACGTGGCCATGGGAGTGGAAGCCGGCGATGCCGATCGCGACGGCCACGACGCCGCCCAGCGCGTACTGCTTCCAGCGTTCGCGGCGGAACCATTTCTGGGGGCGTGGCCGTGCCATGGCTCCAGTGTATCGGGATGCGAGGCGGTTTCGCAGCGGCCGGGTGAAGGCGTGGTGTGGGCCCTTTGGCCCGGGCTGCGAAACCGCTCGGGGGGGAACCCTGATCGGAAGTTAGGCGGGAACGGGTTCGTCGACGGTGCCTATCTTCATGATGAGTTCGATTCCGACTTCGCCCATGCGGCCGAATTCGTTGATGACGTCGTAGGCGGGTTTCGACTGGGCGTCGCGGCGGGCCTGATAGGTGGCCAGTGCCGTGTCCATGTCGCTCGCGCCGGAGAAGGCGGCGTGGAGGGCTTCGGCAACGAGGTCCACATCACGGAAAGCGTCGTCGATGCCGGTGCCGAGGACGGGGTCCTTGATAAACCCGGCGTCGCTGATGAGCGCCCAGCCGGGGCCGTAGGGCTTTCGGAAGAAGCTCTTGCGGCCGGACATACCGAAGTACTGGTCTTCGCAGGTGGCGGAGTCGAGGTGCTGGCCGATGCTGGGTGCGAGGCGGCGGAAGGCGTCTTCCACCCAGGCTTTGGGATCGCTGCGGGCCTGTTGGAAGAGCTCCCGTGGGGCTTCGATGGCGAGACAGGCCTGGTTGTTGTGGGTGGGGAAGTGGAAGAGGACGTGCCGCTGATTGAAGTGCATCTCCACACGATCCAATGGCAGTCCGGAGTAGAAGCTGTAATACCCGAAGCTGTTGCCCTCGTCGGCGTCGTACTCCTCCGCGTTGACCTGTTTGGCGACGATGGAATTACGCCCGTCGGCGCCAATGACAATGCGAGCTTCTTCGCGAACATTGTTGCCGCTGGCGTCGCGGCCTGCGATACCGGTAATAGCGCCGCTGCTATCGCGCAGCAGTTCGCGCACGCTGAAGCCTTCGCGCACTTCGGCCCCGGCTTCGCGGGCAGCATCGACGAGGAGCTTGTCGAAGACGGTGCGGCGAGGGGTGTAGAGCGGTTCGTCGACAGGAGGAACAGGCAGCGGGTTGCCGTTCCAATAGATGTCGCGACGTTGGGGTGCGGCGGGGTTCGTGGCGAGGAAGCGGTCGAAGAGGCCCCATTCGCGCAGGCGGCCAACGGCGCCGGGGCGAAGGAAAGCGGTGGAGAGGGTATCGCTGGGGAAGGTATCGCGGTCTACCGCGAGGACGTTGTGGCCCTGGCGGGCGAGGAGCATGGCAAGGGGCGAGCCGCCGCAGCGCGCGCCGACGATAATGGCGTCATACATGGCATCCCTCCGGGGATCTGTTTGCGATTGTCACCTGGAGCCGGGCGTTTGTTGCAATGCGCCAGTGGCTACTTCTTGCCTTCGAGGTTTTCGAGCCGGCGATAGATGTCGTATTCGATACCCATGTGCTGGAGCACGGCGTAGGCGATCATGCCAACACCAGCGGCAATGCCCCCGGCGATGGCGAGCCAACCGGTGTCGTTTGCGGCGCCGATGCCGAGGGCGATGGCGCCGACTCCCGC
>CAZDZP010000335.1:0-2812 GCA_964509855.1 uncultured Anaerolineaceae bacterium
GTCGGCGCGCACCGCCTGGCGGTAGGCCTCAAGGATGTCGTCGTTGGTGGCGATGCCGCAGGGGTTGGTGTGCTTCACCACCACGCAGGTCGCGCCGGGGAAGTCGTTGACGGCGTTCCAGGCGGCGTCGGCGTCGAGGTAGTTGTTGTAGGACATCTCCTTGCCGTGGTGTTGCACCGCGGTGGCGATGCCACCGAGCGCGTTCTCACCGAGCGAGGCGTCGGTGTAGAACGCAGCCGACTGGTGAGGATTTTCGCCGTAGCGAAGGGGCTGCGTGAGCCGCATGGGGATGGTCAGTTCAGGGCGCGGTTCGTCGCTTTCCCACAGCCATTCGGCCACCGTCGAGTCGTAGCTGGAGACGTGCTGGAAGGCTTTCCACGCGAGCCGGCGGCGGAACGAGGCATCGGTGTTCCCCGCGCGAAGCCGTTCGAGGATGTCCGCGTAGTCGTCGGGCTCGACCACGACGAGCACGTCCGCGTGGTTCTTCGCGGCGGCGCGAAGCATCGCCGGGCCGCCGATGTCGATGTTCTCAATGCCCTCGTCGAAAGTGACGCCGGGCTTCGTCACGGTCTGCACGAATGGGTAGAGGTTGCAGACGACCATGTCGATGGCGCCAATGTTGTGCGCCGCGAGGGCTTCGCGGTGCGATTCGAGGTCGCGGCGGGCGAGGATGCCGCCGTGGACGGCCGGGTGCAGCGTCTTCACGCGGCCGTCGAGCATCTCCGGGAATCCCGTGATTTCTTCAACCTTCGTGACGGGGATGCCCGCGTTGGCGACGGTGTTGAAGGTGCCGCCGGTGGAAACCAGGTCCCAACCGAGGTCGACCAACCCGCGGGCGAGGTCTTCGATGCCGGTCTTGTCGTAGACGCCGAGCAGTGCGCGCATGTACTTCTCCTGGGGTGCGTGGGCGGCAAAATGCCGCTGGCGTGGGGCTCAGACCGCAATCAATTCAGATTGAAGCGGCGAACCCGGCCCAGGCGCGCGACCGAATGGTGTGTGTGTTTGGGAAGTTGCCGGGCTCCCTCGCGGTGCTCCGCGTATGCGCCAGTCGCCCGTGCCCTCTGATTATAGCTCAGTCGTCGAGGTTGAGGAGTTCGCGCAGGCGCTGCAAGCGATCTTCGACCTCCCACGTTGCCGCCCACTCTTCGATATACGGCCAATCGAGGTTCTCCATTTGCGCGAGCTCCCGAAGGTCGTCCTGGTCCTTGTGCCGATCGGCGATGAGTTTCAGCACGATCAAGTCTTCGGGAGTTGCGACCCGGAGCGGGTCGAGCCCGTCGATGGGGCGCGCACGGGTGACTATGAGTTCTTGGAACTCCGTTTTCGCAGCTTGCATTTCGACGACCTGCATAGTTGCCTCGTTGTACAGCTGTAGAAAGTCTGGACCGGAGGTAGCGTCGGGTGATTGATTGCGCGTGACGCGAAACCCAAGCACCTCCATGCCTTCGATAACCGCCGCAATTGCGATAACGTCGGCGCGAACCGTGAAATCGAGGTCATAGGTGAGGCGGGATATCCGCCAGAGATTGCGAGCTTCGCCGCCGATGATGGCAACGTCGAGGCCCGCCTCGCGTACGACACGCGCCAGCGACTGGAGCAGTTGGCGGTCCGGGACGGCCCGTTCAGGCCCGATAGAGGCCAAGGCGCTTCGCCCGTTCGTAGAACTGGGAGGGGTCGTCCTCTTCCATGTGCCGACGCATGCGTTCGTCGTCGCGATATTCGAACGACATCCGCAGCGACTTTTCGAGTCGCTCCCGGCCAGAAAGCGCCAGGTGCTGGCGCAGACGTTCCGCGTTGCCCTCCGCCTTCCATTCGCCGAGGCGGCGCATGTAGTCCCGTTCGCGTTCGGTCACGCGGGGCGGCTTTGTGGGCTGCGTTTCCATGATCCTAGTGTACACCGCCTCGCGGCGGGTCTGGCGGTGGCGTCCATGGCACGTGCTCCCAGGTGAAGCGCGCGTGGAAGCGCTTCAGCGCCTTTAGCAATGGGATACCGACCGCCGCCAGGACGACGACGTTCGCGACGCTGCGGGCGAGGTCCCACCCGAAACTCGTCAGCAGGTAGTAGTTCCAGTAGCGGCGAACGGTTTCGTCGAGCCCGAGGCCGGGCTGGTAGCTGATATCCGGGCCGCCGACGAAGAAGGGCCACGACCAGAGGTTCGTGATCGCGCCATAGAGCAGCCCCCAGGCGAACCCGAAAATGATCAGCGCGCCAAGTTCCACGCGGAGGCCCCTGCCTTCCAGCGGACCTCGCAGCATCCCGGCCGTGAAGCCAAGCCAGCCCGCCGCGAAGAGCTGGAACGGCAGCCAAGGCCCGATCCCGGCCGTCACCACCGCGCTCAGGAAGAACGAGAGGATGCCGAGCAAGAACCCCATGCGCGGACCGAATACGTAGCCGCCGAGGATGACCAGGAAGAAGTAGAGGTTCGCCCCGGCCGGGAGGGTCAGCGTTCGAAGCACCGCCGCCAGCGCCGCCAGCACCCCCAGCACGGCCAGCGACTTGCTGTTCATTGCCCCTTCCGTCAGTTCGGAGACGATGAGCAGCAGGCAAAGCGCGGCGATCGCCGCCATGATGAGCGGCCCATCGGCGTTGTGCGCGAACCATTCGTTGGAAGGCTCGGTCGCCGACGCGAAGAAGAACGGATACAGGTAGGCGGCGAGCCCCGCCAGGTTCAGCACCACGAAGCTCACGGTGTTCAGCCGTGGCAACCGCGGGAGCCGCGCGGCCATCTGCGTGCTAAGCGCCATGACTGCGCCTCCAAACGAGCGCGCCGCCGAGCCCGGCGAGAAGCACCGCGGCAATCGCACCGAAGGC
>CAZDZP010000336.1:0-2809 GCA_964509855.1 uncultured Anaerolineaceae bacterium
TGGCAGCCGTCACCGAGAGTATCGAACTGAAGACGGCCGTCTATCTGTTGCCGCTACGCCACCCTGTCCCGGTGGCGCTCCAGTGCGCCCAGCTCGACCAGCTTTCGAATGGCCGCTTTGTTCTTGGCATCGGCGTCGGTGGCGAAGACCCGCACGAGTTCACCAGCAGCGGCGTCGACCCGCACACGCGCGGCGCCCGCACGAACGAGGCTATCCAGATTCTCAAGCGACTGTGGACCGAAGACGGCGTTAGCTTTGATGGCAAGCACTACCAGCTCGACGCAGTGACGATGTACCCCAAGCCCCTGCGACCCATCCCTATCTTCGTCGGTGGCCGTAGCGAAGCCGCATTGCGCCGCACCGGTCGCTATGGCGATGGGTATACGGGAATCTGGCTCTCGGTTGAGCGCTTCGCCGCTTCGGGGGAAACCATCGCCGAGCACGCGACCACCGAGGGCCGCGACCCCGCCGGCATCGAGCTGGGCATGCAGTTCTGGACCAGCGTGGACAAGAATCGGGATGTAGCCCGGGCCCTGGTTGCTGAAGGCATGGAAGGCACCTACAAGCTCCCCTTCGAACGATTCGAACGATACACGCCCTACGGCACCGCGCAGGAAGTCGCCGAGTATCTCGTGCCCTTCGTCGAAGCCGGCGCGCGCCACATCAACCTCATCACCGTGCAGGAGTCGGACGAAGAGCGAGTGGAGCGCGCCGCCGAAGTGCGCGAGGCGCTCATCGAATTGCTTCAATAACCGACTGTCTACGCGGCGAGTTCGTCCATCTGTGTCAGCGGTTGCGATGCCGGGACCACCCCCGCAGCGGCCAGTCGCCTTGCCGGGCGAGCGAAGTCGCGGATGACCTCGCGAACCTCGTGTACGGCCACGGGCTTCACCAGGAATGCGCATGCGCCCAGTCGGCAAGCTTGCACCATCGTGCGGTCGGCCACTGTTTCGCTCAGGAATGCGAACGCCGGGCGTTCGAGCCAACGCACCTGCCGCATCTCTGATAGAAGCTCGAGGCCGGCGAGGTCGCCCAACTCGTACTCGGCGAAAATCATCGATGGGATGATGCGTTCCTGCGCGAGGAGCGCCAGGGCGCCGAACCCCGAGGCGCTCCGCAGGATGGTTGCCCCCGGGCTAGACCGCTGGATGATCGTGCGGCTTGCGGTCGCAGCCGCATCGTTCGGTTCTACAATGAGAAAGACCTTTTCCATGTGACCACTACCCCCAGCAAGCCGATGTTCCATCGTGCCCTGCTGCCGTAGGTATCGGCGGATAGTCCGTTGCACTTGAGTGAACACGGTCCGTCGCGAGGCGAACCGATTACCAGCGCTGACCAGCCGGCGCAGTCTTGTCTGGCTTTGCGACCGTCATGTGGTCCGCCGAAGCGCCCGCGCGCCATGGCCAGGATCCCTCGCCCGGCGCGTAGTCCCCGGCGTTCCCGGACACGATGGCCGCCGCGAGGTCGAGCGCTCGCCGCGCTCCCGCTGCGTCGTGCACACGAAAGATGCGTGCCCCCTGTGCATAGGCCAGCGCGCTGCTGATGTGCGTTTCGAGGTCCCGTTCCGCCGGCGGCAGACCGCCGATGCTGCCTATGTAGTTCTTCCGCGAATGTGCGAGCAGCAGTGGCTGGCCCGCGCTTCGCAGGTCGCCGAAGCGCCGCAACACCTGGATGTCCTCGTCGTGACTTTTGCCGAAGGCGATACCCGGGTCGATTGCGATCGTTTCGCGGCTCAGCGCCGCAGTGGCCAGCTCCGCGAGCCGGGATTCCATCCACGCGACCGTTTCGGTTACGACGTCCGCGTACACCGGCGGCGAATCGGGTCGCTTTTTAGGGACGCTGAAGCTGTAGTTCAGCACGTAGCCGGCGCCGGCCCGTGCAGCCTCCTCGGCCGCGCCCGTCCCAAGCGTGAGACCGCTGATGTCGTTGACGATTTCCGCGCCTGCTCCAAGCGCCGCCTTCGCCACAACCGCTTTGTACGTATCGATGGAGACCACGTGGCCATCGCCAACCAGCGCCTCCACGGCCGCTGCCACGACCTCCGCTTCCTCCTCGGGTTCCATCACGGGGCGGTCGGCGCGCGCGCTTTCCGCGCCGGCGTCAATGATGTCCGCCCCGGCATGCCGAAGCTCATCGGCACGCTTGAGAGCCCCGGCAACATCACGCCCAACGCCATCGCCCGAAAAGGAATCGTCGGTCAGGTTGAGGATGCCCATCACCCACGGTCGTCCGAGGTCCAGCGCGCGCGTCCGCAGTTTCCACGCGGAAACGGGGCGGAGATACGCCTCCAGTCGCTCCCCGGCCGGGTGGCCGACGTCTTTAAGCGCGGAGGCGAGCGCTTCCAGTTGCCCTGTGGCGGCGACCGCACGGATGCACGCGTCACCGATTCGCTCACCGAGGATACCAGCAGCCACCAGGGCAGCTTCGCCTTTCGCCAGGTCACCACCGATGTAGAGGAGCTGGGGGAGTTCGTGTACGCCCGCTCCGCCGGGCTGAACCACTCGCAACAGCGGAATCACCGGCGCGCCTCGGCCTTGGCGTCGGCTATTCGCCGGGCCTGCCACAAGTGCTCCAGGTCGTGCTGGTAGAGTTCGCGCGCCAAATCCATCACCGTGATCCGCCCCCTGTAGGGATGCATCCCTCCGCGGGTCCACTCTTCCTCGCCGAGGTCCCACAGCAGATACGTTGTGCGGCGACGGAAGTAGTGAAACCCTTCCAGCAGCTCTTCCTCGTCGGCTTCGTCGTAGTCTTCGGGGAAGGGAATGTCGTCCATGTCCACATTCGGGATGTCTGGCTCGCGATAGCGCAC
>CAZDZP010000337.1:0-2799 GCA_964509855.1 uncultured Anaerolineaceae bacterium
CTGTGCTCGATGCGGACACGTTCGTGGTCGCGGACGCCCGCATTCGCCTGATCGGAAAGATTATCTCGTGCATTCGTGGACGTGGCGGGCTGGTGTTCGTTTGATGCCGCCATGCCTTCGGCCGGCGCGCCGGCCGAAGGCATGGCGGCATCGGATTCCGACCTTGTCGTGGGACGGAATACCTTATTGTTCCAGCGCCTCCTCCATCGCCATGGCCACGTCCGTAGTGAGTTCCCGGGTCCGGTGTAGCGCCCGTTCGATGCGGTGAAGCTCCTGCCGCCGGGCCGCGAGCTGGCCGAGGGGCTCGTTGCGCGCCTCGGCTCGCTCCAGCTGACGGGCGTGGCTGGCGCGCATTCGCTCGAAGAGCGGCATTGCACTCTTCTTCGGCTGTGCGTGCCCGCAGCCGAGACAGACGAGGCCTTTGGGGCAGTGCTCGCCAGCTGGGAGGGCACAGAGGTGGGCGCCCATGTCGCGAAGGTCGCAGCTCCGCGCGAGAGCGTCCCACTCCTCCGCGGTCGGCGCCCGCAGGACGTCGTCACCGTGCAGTGACTGGTATAGTCCGCGGACGTGACGCCTGTAGGCATCGACCAAGGCGCCGGGATAGAGCTTGGCGTAGATCATCACGGTGTCGAGTCTCTCGTGGCCCAGCAGCGCGCGCAGGACATGCGGCGGCGTGCCGTTGTTGAGGTGCTCCGAGGCAAACACGCGCCTGCAGTCATGCGGATGCACCAGCAGCGGTTCCCCGCCGTGGGTCCGCGCACCGGCGCGGCGCGATAGGCTCGCAAGCATCTCCCGGATCGTGGTGCGGCCGATCATGTTGGGCCGCGTCCGCCCCTGGAGCAGGTAGGGTGCCCGAGGCAGCGGCTTGCGCTCGTGAAAGTCGAAGCTGTCGACCGGGGGCACGTGGTCGAGCCCGTAGAAGCGCTTCACGTGTCGGATGATCTCGGACAGCACCTTGCCGAGCGCGTCGCCGATCGGGATCAGGCGAGCCCGGTCGAACTTGGACGGCGCGACATGCAGCAGGAAATAGGTGCGCCCGCCGTCGTCGCGCCGCCGCAGGATGTCGAAGGCGGTCAGGTTGCACGCCTCTTCGATGAAATGGCTCGACTGCACGAACATGCCGCCCGAGCCGCAGGCGGGGTCAAAGACGATGCCGTGGTCGGGCTCGATGACGTTGACGATGGTCTGCACAATCTATGGAGGGGTGAAGAACTCGCCGTTGTCGTGAGCACCCTGTTTCGAGAACTCGGCCAGGAAGTACTCGTAGATGCGCCCGAACACGTCACCCGAGACTTTGCGCATAGCTTCGGTATCAAACTTGCGCATCATGCTTTCGAGCACAGCGTCCTCGAAGCGCTGGTAGTCCTTGGGCAACTAACCGGCAAGCGGCGGGAAATGGGCTTCGACCGCCTCCATGGCATCGCTCAGCGCCTCACCGAGCGTGCCGTCCTTACGCTTCTCCAGGATGACGTCGTAGCGGGCATCCTCGGGCAGCATCATTGACCGGCGGCGCGTGAAATCGGCCTCGACCAACGGCCTGTTGGGCATGCGGCCGGCCGCCTTGTCCGCCTCGATCGCCGCCAGCGCCTCGTAGTAGCGGTTTGTGGCATAACGGAGAAACAGCACGCCCATGATGGGCAGGAAGTACTCGTTCGAGGCGAGGTTCGAGTTGGCCCTGAGCTCGTCCGCGACCTTCCAGAGCTCCGCCTCGAACTTATCGAGTCCGCTAAAGTGATCAGCGATCATATTTCTTGATCGATCCTTTTAACATTTTCTTCCCATTCAATTTCACTCGGGACAGAACGCAAGCGTGGTATTGCCGGGGGCTCTCCTTTTGTGGCGCCAGTGTCTGGAGCATCGAGGTTCCGCACGTTGTAGACCGTTGCCGCCATCGTCCAGTGCCCAAGTTGGACCTTCGGCTCACTCAGCAAGCTGATTTGCAGGAAGCCGAGCCAGCCAACTCGTTAGCGGTTGCAGCTGTCCGCTGACAGGATCCTTGTAGCGCCAGAACGTCCAGCCGTTGGTAGACCAGTATGGTTGGCCGCCTGGGGGCGGTCCGTTGACCTCGTTCCGCACCATCCCTCCTGCATGCGACAACGAGCTGTAGCTCGGCCCGTTGAATTGGATCAGCCCATTGAGATCGATGGTCGCGGTGAAGCGTCGTGCTTTGAAGGTCACTTCGATCTCGACCGGCGGGTGAATGATCCCGGCCGCGATCAAATCGGCGATCTTGCCGCTGTTGCCCTGGCGAGGGGGTGCGGAGCGCTGTGGCGCAAAAGGCGCTGGGCTCTCCGCAAGCTCGTAGGCCGGTGGCGATGTGACGACCGATTTCGGAAACTGAAGGTCGAGGTCGCCGCGCCTCAACGAGTCCCGGATCTCAGCGGGCTGCAGGTCCTCGGTACGCTTGACGATCAGGCGAACCAGGGAAGGGTCAGGCTCGCGAAAGAGCGAGACGACGGCCTCGCGCACGCGGCGATCGACGAAGTGCGCCTTCCAGAGCAGGTCGATTCGCTTCTCCGCCATCGTCTCCTTGGACAAGAGGAGCAGCGTGTCGATCGCTAGGTCGCGATCGTCGCGGTCGGAGAGCTTCACTCGACGAAAAAGCTTCTTCTCGGCCTCGACCTTGGCGAAGGTGTTATAGATGCGATACTCGTCGCCGTTGGTCAGCACACACCACTCGACGCCGGCCGCGTTCGCATAGAACAAGGTCTGCGAAATCCACTTGTAGTCGGAAAGGTCTTTGTTGGTAACTGCTCACGTGGTTGGCATGAAAGCCACGGTTGACATCGGATCACCCTT
>CAZDZP010000338.1:0-2790 GCA_964509855.1 uncultured Anaerolineaceae bacterium
GCCTACCTGGTGGAGCGCGCCCGCCGCCTCACGAACACACTCCCGCCGCGGCTTGGCGGCACGATTGGCCTGCTCCGGCGCAATCCCGGCATCGATGCGGTGTTCATTTCGCATACCGGATTGGAGGGAGCGGGTAGCTACCGTCGTATCTTGCGTGGCGCCCTTGTGGGCAAGCACTTGCGAATTCGCATCTGGCGCGTGCCTTTCGCGGAAATCCCGACCGAAGAACGCGCGCAGATTGACTGGTTTTATTCCCAGTGGGAACGCGTGGACCGCTTCGTTGGCGAATCCGCCGACGAGGAAGACCTTGCGCCGGTATTCGCCGGGGCCGCTCGCTAGAAGGGCCGCGGGAGGTTCGAACAATGGAAGCAGCAATCGAAACCATGCTGTGGAGCGCCGGGGCGATCGTCGTCCTCATGGTTGGCGTCTGGCTCGTCAGCGTCATCATCAAAGATGCGAGCATCGTTGACATTGCCTGGGGCGCGGGCTTCGTGGTCGTCGCATGGACCGCATTCGCCGTCACCGATGGCACCGAGGCGCGCAAGTGGCTGGTCGTCGGCATGGTCAGCCTCTGGGGATTGCGGCTCGCCGGCTACCTCGCCTGGCGCAACCTTGGCAAAGGCGAAGACTATCGCTACCAGGCCATGCGCAAGTTCTGGGGGCCGAAGTTCCCCATCGTCAGCCTCTTCACCGTGTTCCTGCTGCAAGGCTTGTTGATGTTCGTGGTTTCGCTGCCCGCGCAAATGGCGCAGATCGAAGGCGGCCCGGACTCGCTTACCTGGCTCGACTTCCTCGGTATCGCGCTCTTCGCCGTCGGCTTCTTCTTCGAATCCGTGGGCGACTGGCAGCTCGCGCAGTTCAAGGCAGACCCCGCGAACAAAGGGCAGGTGATGGACAAGGGTCTCTGGCGCTACACCCGCCACCCGAACTACTTCGGCGACTTCTGCGTTTGGTGGGGCATCTTCCTTGTTGCGCTTTCCCGCCCAGAACTCGTGTGGACCATCGTCGGCCCGATCACGATGAGCGTGCTGCTACTGCGCGTCTCCGGCGTCGCGCTGCTGGAACGCAGCATCAAGAAGCGCCGCCCCGGCTACGAAGAGTACGTGCGCCGCACCAGTTCATTCTTCCCTCGCCCGCCGAAGAAGGCCTGAGCGGGCGGTGCGGCTCTACCTAACCCTCTGCGATCGTGAACGTTGCTTCGGCCACTCCCGGCACGCGCACCGTAAGCTCGTCACCGGGGGCCACGTCTGCGGCGCCAGCGGGCGTGCCGGTGAAGATGAGGTCGCCGGGCAGCAGTTCCATGAAGCGCGAGATGAACGAAATCAGCCCCTGCACGGGCGTGACGAGGTCCGCCAGCGAGCCTGACTGCTTCTGTTCGCCGTTGTGGAGCAACTCCACGGAAAGGCTCGTGTAGTCCTTCACGTCGGCGGCGGAGGCGAAGTCGGAAAGGCAGGTGGAGGTATCGAAGCCCTTCGCCAGCATCCACGGGACGCCCTCTTCGCGGTTCTTGCGGAAGCGTTCGAGCGTCATGTCCAGCCCGGCGCCGTATGCGGCCACGTAGGCCATCGCGTTTTCGGTGGTGATGTACCGCCCGGCCTTGCCGATAGCCACGACGAGCTCGCCTTCGAAGATCGCGGTCTCCCCACGCGGGATGCGGACCTGTTCGCCCGCCCAGATGATCGATTCGGCCGGCTTGAGGAAGATCACCGGCTCGTCGGAAAGAGGCGTGCCATAGTTCGCGACGGCGCCGAAGACTCGGCGGACGCGGACGTCCCGGGTGCTGTTTTGTGCTCCGAGACGATAATAGCCCTGCATGAGCGAGCCCCTTTTCTTGTGTTGGTGCCCGTGGGCCGGTCAGGACTTTACACTGCGCTATGCCCGAAATCGAACGCAACGGTGTACCACTACACTACGAAACAATTGGCGACCCTGCCCATCCACCCGTGGTGCTGCTTCACGGTTTTACCTCCGACATGCGCATGTGGCACCCCGTCACAACCTACCTCGCCCAGGCCTACTACCTCATAGTCCCGGACCTCCGCGGCCACGGCACGAGCGGCAGCCCGGAAGACCTCGAGGCCTACCGCATGGCCGAATACTCGGCTGACCTGGAGGCGCTCGCGGATGAGCTGCATCTCGATCTCTTCGCGCTCGTTGGCTGCAGCTTCGGTGGCATGGTTGCTATGCAATTCGCCGTGGACCACCCGGAACGCATTGCCGCCCTGGTGCTAAGCGATACCTCGCCCGCATACGAACGGCCCGAATATGACGACGCCTTCCGCAAACGCGAAGCGCGCATCGCCGAAATGGAAGAACACGTCCGCCGCTTCGGCACCAGGCTCTACGGAAAGCGCGTGGCGGCTGCTATCGAAGATCCCTTCGCCGCCGAAGGAGTGCGTAAGCGCTACGAGCGCCTTTCCTCCGAAGGCCTGCTTGGTGCCGCCTACGCGCGGAAGACACGGCCGGACGTCACCGAACTGCTCGGTCAGCGGCTTTCCATGCCCGTGATGCTGGTGATGGGCATGGACGACCCGGTTTACTGCGCGCTCGCCGTGATGGTTCAACAGTTGCCCGCCGCCCGCCAGGTCATCTTCCGCGAGACCGGTCACGGCGTGCCCACCATCCACCCGCATGACTTCTCCGACGCGCTCCACCAGTTCTTCCACGACATCCAGGAAGGGCGGCCCATAACCGGCCAGATCACGGTCTAAAGCCCCGTGACGCGCGCATGCGATGCTGTTGCTGCCGAGTGAATATGTCCTGTTAAGTGCCGAGTGATTTTGTCACAGC
>CAZDZP010000339.1:0-2777 GCA_964509855.1 uncultured Anaerolineaceae bacterium
TCGAACGCGGCGGCCAGGGATGTGGAAAAAGCCTCGTTGGCCGTCAGGTAAGCTACCTGCGGGTCCAGCATGCGCGCGTCAAGACGATGCGCGAGGTGGCGCACCAGACCAGCCCGGGTCACGCAGGACTCCGGGTCGTAGACGATGCCGCGGGGCAACACCGGCTCAGCATCGGACTGCTTGGCGCGACTGTCGATTTCCTCGCCCGACGGCAGGTGCACGGCGCGTGTCCCAGCGAAACTCGCCGCCGCGCCAAGGTAGATGGCCGCCTCCCGGAGTGAGCGTCCGAGCTGCACGAATTCCACCTCTGCGCCGGAGGGAATGGCCGCGGCCGGGATGCCGGGCTGGGTTTTCATGGCCGCCGCTGGCGCTTCGGCAGCCACCCGCAGGCATTCGTCCCAGGGCGGCGTAAAGCGAGCGGGGTCGAAGGTGCGTGCCCCGCCTTCCCGCCGGGCCGGGTCCAACACCACGGCGAAATGGGACAAATCAAGGGGCGGACTGGTGGCGTCGCCGCGCACGACCCCCGCTGCAGGGACGTTCTGGCGCGCGAAAAGCACGCTGACGAGCGAATGGTCGACCCCGATGGCACCCTCGCTCACTTCGGCGAGGGCGGCGAGGTCACCGCCAATCCCGCAGGTCAGGTCGGCGATGGGCAGCCCGAGTTTCGTGAGGCGCTGAGCCCTCCGGCTGGCAACAGTCGGGTGCGTCACCATCTCCAATCCGTCGGCGCTGTACAGCCAGAGGTGAGCAGAGGGGAAGCCACGCGCGGCCGCCCGTGCACGGAGGTCGAGTTGTTCGCTGACGGCGCTCGCCAGTTCGGGCGGCATGTCCCTGCGAAGAAGCTCCATGCGCTTGTGCAGCGGCACGTCATGGAACCCAGGGGGAATTGCCGCCAAAGCTCGCTCCGCGTCGGGGGTCAGGAGTAGGCGGGCGCGAAGGAGTTCCACGTGAGCAGTCTAGTAGGACGGGGAAGCGCGGTCGTCTACGCTGGGAACATGGCCAACATGCTCTGCCTCGACTTCGACGACACGGTCGTGCTTAAGGACGTGGCAGCGCAGGTTCTCGATCGCTTCGCGCCATCGGACTGGAAGGAACTGCGCCTTCGCAGGCGGGCGGGCGAACTCTCGCTCGAGCAGTACAGCGCGGCCGCCATTGCACTCATTCGTGCGCGAAAGGACGAGATAGTGGAGTTCGCCCTTTCGGTCGCGGAGCCGCGCGACGGTCTGATGGAGCTGTTGGACTGGGCCCACTGGAATGACTGGCAGGCGGCCGTGGTGAGCAACGGCTGGGACCTCTACATCGACCCGATCCTCGCGCAGCTTGGCGCCGACCGCGTGGTGCGACATTGCGGCCGCGCGCGATTCGCCTACGAATGGCAGCTGCGGTATTTCAGCCCGCGGGGCGTCGAGCTGGCCGACGGGTTCAAGGTGTCCTACATCGCTTCCTACCGCGACCAGGGGGACTTCGTTGCATTCGTTGGCGATGGACCTTCGGATGTTGCCGCGGCCCGCATCGCGAACACCGTGTTCGCGCGCGACATTCTCTGGAACGAATTGCGCGGGGAACATGGCCGGATCCACTTCTTCGAGAGCTTCCACGATGTTCGCCAGGTCCTGGAAAAGGAGTCGCACGAATGGCTGGCATCCTTCTCCTCTACGACAGCCGCGGGGGCCTGACCGAGCAGCTCGCGGATTCGGTTGAGCGTGGCATCACCCGCCGCGGGAGGTTCCTGCGTGAGACGGCGCGTGGAAGAAGCGACGGTGAATGACCTGTTGGGGGCCGACGGCTACATCGTTGGTTCCCCGAATTGGAGCGGGATCACGGGAAAGCTGAAGGAGTGGTTCGACTACTCCGGCGACCTCTGGGAAAGCGGCGAGCTGCACGGGCGTGTTGGGGCGGCGTTCACCGCTGGCTACTCCCGATCGGGCGGCAACGAAGCGACGCTACTCCAGATTCTTCACCTGCTGATGGCACACGGGCTGGTCATCGTGGGCCTGCCCTGGAGCGACACGATGCGCCGTTCCGGGTCTTACTACGGCGCGACCGCGCACGGCGCGGTGACCGACGAGGACAGGACGCAGGCAGAGGCCCTCGGGCGGAGGGTTACGGAGACGGCGGAGCGTCTTGGCCGGGCGTAGCCGGTTCGAACCCCGGGCACCGCATCACCGGTAGCGCTGGGTACTTACGGAATCGCGGGTCGGACTTCGCGAGCGCGCACAACCAGAAAACGGAGCCGCGGCCGCTCGTCACCTGCTGGGCGTGCTCGCAGCCGGAACAGAGGCCGACCTGGGCATCGAAGTCCGGCACCTATTCGGGCTTTGGGCGCAGGCTGACGCGCATCGGACTCCAACGGCCAACAACGCCCTGTCCGTGGCAACTGACCGACTTGCCTTCCACGATGTCGATCTCGGACATGAGGCCAAGCGCGGCCGTGAATCCACGGATTTTGTCGGGTACGTTTTCGTAGCGGTCGACGATGTGCCCGTCGGCCTCGAACTCAACCGTATCCTGACCCTGGTCGTATGTGATTCGATAGAGGTGTTCCTGGGCCTGCTCCGTTGGCAGGTCCGCAAGTTCGTGGAAGAAGCAGAATGCGCGGGCGCCGCCAGTCTCCGGGACCTGCGTGCCGGGAAATGGTAGCCGCCCGTAGACGGTCGCAAGGGTATCGCCGCCCGTGAAGAAGTCGAGCGCCCACCCTGTGATGAGGTCCAGCAGGTTCCAGGAGACGTAGCCGTCGTAGAGGTTGCCGGGCTGCGTGCCAATCGTCCGCGCGGCGA
>CAZDZP010000340.1:0-2771 GCA_964509855.1 uncultured Anaerolineaceae bacterium
GTTGTAGGCGCGCGATGCCCCGGGACCCAGTTGCCGCAGCGATTCGGCGATCCCAATCGGGTCCGACTGGTTGCCGAGCGCATGTGCCGCCATTGCCATGAGCTCGCTCACCGCGCTGGCCACCATGACGCGCGCTGCCAACGGGTCCCGCCCGGCGATTGCCTCGGCCGCATCCGCCGACTGGAGCACGGACCGGAAAACCGCGGCGCCGGTTGGGGCGGGCAGCTGGGCCCGCTGGCGCTCGATCGTAGCTGCGTATCCAAGCGGATCATGTAGGGCGTGGGTTTCGGTGACGAGGTCTCGCCAGCGAGCGTCACCGGCGTATGCGCCGGCAAAGAGTTCGGCGAGGGCGGCGCGGAGGTAACGAACCGGCCCGGCAAAGCCTTCCAACGACTCCCAGCGCGAATCGACGCCAATCCCTCGCCGGTCGCTGGCGTCATTGTCCACGAGAACCAGCAGTTCGAAAGGAAGCACCGGGGACTCGGAGCCGCGAGCGCGGGCACCAACGAGGAAGACTGCCTCCGCTTCGAATCGGGCGGCGAGCTCGGCCGTGACATCTTCAACCCAGGCAGGGATGTGCGGGTTGGTCATGCGCCGCGCGAACGAACCCATTCGGCCAACTCGTCCTGGTGCTCTTCGAAGTGACCGAGGCCAACGCCCTGCAGCAGGCGGCTGCCGATGCGGGGGCGCCCCTTTTCCGGGTCCATCCCGAATAGACCTTCGTCGAGCGTATCTGCGGCGGCCCGGTAAGCCTCGTAGGCGTCGAGGAACTCCTGGAGGGCGTCCGCGCCCTCCTTCGCTTCCGCCGTGAACTTTTCGTTCCAGGCGTCGGCGTCGTCATAGTTCACCCCGGATGGCGTGGGACGTTCGCCGGAAGCGACGCGGGAGAAGGCGGGAGTGAGCTCCCGCCACCACCCGGACATGTGCGCGAGGAGGTGGTTGAGATCCCAATCTCCCAACCAGACCTCGTTGTAGGCATCGAGGGATACGTCCGCAAAGGTATCGCGGAAACGCGCGAACGCGTCATCAAGGCGCTGGAGTTCATCCTGCTTTGCGGACATGTGCCCTCCGAGAATTGGCTAGCTCAACCCCGCGATGTGCTTCGCATATTCGAGGGTTCGCTTGCCATTGTACGCGCGTGCAATCATCAGCTTCTCTGCTTCAAGCGAGCCTTCCGCGTGAATTGCCAGCACGGCATGGTAGCCACCGAAATCACCAGTGGTGAGGTCGGAGACCATGTTCATGGCGCGCGTGCGAACTTCGCCGTCGAAGCCGGCGCGGCCGCCAAGGTAGTGGCGGAGCAGGTCGCCGGTTTCCGGGTTCGCGAAGTCCTCCACGCCGGGACCGGTCACCAGCATGCCGCCGGCGATGTCCTGCACGTGCTGCAGGGCCTCGTGGTAGTTGTGCGCGAAGTGGTACTTCGCCATGTTCACCGTGAGGGGATCGGGTGCGAACTGGCCGTTCTCATCGGGCGAGCCGCGGAGGGCGGACATCTCCGTGAGCGCGCGAAGGGTCTCGGCGTAGCTGATGAGCCAGACGATCTTTTCGCGCACATGGGCGGCCTTCTGGATGCCGTTCATGTCCGCCATCAGGAGCGCGGAGCCGATGAGCGCATCGACGAGAGGCAGCTTGTAGCTGATGGCGGTGAAGCGATGGTACTCCACGAAGCCCAGGGCCAGCGCAGCCGCGAAGTCGTATTCACCGGCCATGAAGATGCGGTCGTTGGGCACGAACACGTCGTCGAAGATGGTGATGGTTTCCATCATCTTGCGATCGGCGCTCAGAGGTGCGTCGTACTCATCCTTCGGGGCGCCGCCGTAGGGGCTGGCCACGAGCTTCACGCCGGGGGTGTTCACCGGGATTGCGAAAGCGACGGCGTAATCCTTGTCGCCTTCGGACATGGCGCGGGTGGGGAGCACGATGAGCTCGTTCGTGTTCGTCGTGCAGGACGTGTGAATCTTCGCCCCGCGCACCACGATGCCGTCTTCGCGGCGTTCGACGATGTGCGTGTAGTAGTCGGGATGTGGTTGGCCCGTTGGGCCCTGGGAGCGGTCGCCCTTCACATCGGTCTGGGCGACGGACATGGTGAGGTCGTTGTCGCGGCAGTGCTTGTAGAAAGCCTGGACGCGCTTGTGGTACTCAGTTTCGTACTTGGCGTCGATCTGGCGGCTGATGCGCAGGAGCGCAAAGAGCGAGTCGGTGCCGATTTCCTTGACGAGAGGGACGAGCGTCTTGCCGATGCCGGTGGACGTCTCGATGAGCAGCGAGCGCTTGAGGAGATCGTCCGTGTTCGCCGGGACTTTGAAGTAGCGGCTGTACTCGTCGCCGTTTTCGCTGACGACGGCGAGGTCGCGATGTTCAGGGGTCTCAGCCATTTCGTAGTCCACGCACGCGTGGGTGACGGCCTTCTTGATTACGGAGTGGGTGGTGACGTCGTCAACCTTTTCCCCGCGGTAGTAGACGGTGCGACCGTCCTTGAGCGAATCGATGTATTGCTGCGGTGTGCGCAGACCCATGAGGCCAATACCTATCCGTTCTGCAGAATGTGGTCCAGACAGTGTGTCTGGCCGCTGCGTATTCTACCTGCTCGGGAAGAAACGGGCTGTCGGGATGCTAGGATGTGGTTGGAGAAGGCTGACCAATGAGCAGGCTGAAACTGAAAGTACGGGTTCCGAACGATGGCAAACTGGTCGTTCAGTTGCCCTCCGAGTACGCAGACCAGGAAGTCGATGTCGAAATCGACAGTGTTGCCATCCCGGCATCTGAGCCTG
>CAZDZP010000341.1:0-2758 GCA_964509855.1 uncultured Anaerolineaceae bacterium
CTGACACCCGATTTAGTCCGGGATGGCGTTAGAGCCCGCAGTTTAGATTACGTCCTTCTTCTCTTCCTTCTTGGTCCGGTCGCTGGCAAACTCCTGCGGCGTCCGGTTGCCAAGCGAACTGTGCGGCCGCTCGGTGTTGTACTCGATGCGCCAGGCTTCGATGATGCGGCGAGCATGCGCCAAGCTGATGAACCAGTGCTCGTTCAAGCATTCGTCGCGGAACTTGCCGTTGAAGCTTTCGATGTACGCGTTCTCGTTTGGCTTGCCAGGGCGGATGAACGACAGCTGGACGCCAGTGCGGTAGGCCCACTGGTCGAGCACCTTGCCGTCAAACTCTGGACCGTTGTCGACGGTGATCGATTGCGGCAAGCCGCGAGTGTCCGCGAGGCGATCAAGGACCGTCTTGACCCGCAAGCCGGGAAGCGACGTGTCGACCTCGATGGCCAGGCATTCGCGAGTGCAGTCGTCAACGATGGTCAAGCAACGCAGCCGACGACCGCCGATGAGCCCATCGGCCACGAAGTCCATCGACCAGCTCACGTTCGCGGCGGTCGGCTTGGGCAACGGCTTGCGCTCAAATACGCCTATCCGCTTGCGCTTTCGCCGGCGCACTGCCAGACCGGCCTTGCGGTAGAGCCGGTAGACCCGCTTGCGGTTGACTTCCCACCCTTCCCGCCGCAAGCGCAAATACACCCGGCGATACCCGTAGCGCCGCTTGGTCGCCGCGATCGCCTCGATGCGATCTCGCAAAGGGCCACTGTCCGGCCGTCGACTTTGATAGCGAAAGAGCGAACGCGAGATACCTACCAGCCCGCAGGCACGGGTTACCCCAAAGTCACGTTCGGTCATCAGTACCGTGACCGCCGTGCGCTTCGCCTGCGGGCTCACCATTTTCGGCCGAGCAGATCCTTCAGCGCAGCCTTGTCGAGCTCGGCGTCAGCCAACAACCGCTTCAGCCGGGCGTTCTCATGCTCGAGCTCTTTCAGCCGACGGGCCTCCGAAACGGTCATCCCGCCGTACTTCGCCTTCCAGTTGTAGAAGGTCGCATCGGAGATCCCGTGGCGCCGACACAGTTCCTTGGTCTTCGCCCCAGCCTCTGCTTCCTTCAGCACCCCGATGATCTGCTCCTCGGTAAACCGCTTTCCCTTCATCGTCCGCTCCTGTTGGGGCGGACTCCAATCCTATCGCGTACTAATGCCGGGTGTCAGGTCGGCAAGACACCGAACCCTGCGCTGCAGCGGTCCGTCCAACAGCGGCTTCGCCGCTGTAGTCCGGCCGCTGAGCTTTGTCGTTGAAGCTGTAGAAAAACCGACTTTCGAAGGCAGCCGTTCCGGGTATAAGTCAGGGGATTCGATCGAATCGCGCGTCAACGCGGTTCGCTCGCGAAGCACGCGTCCCAAGGCGCGTTCTCTCCTGCTTACCCCTTCCCCCCGTCTTCCAAGTGCCCATACTGGTGAATCTTGCCGATGTTGTGCACCAAGCAATACAGGCGCCACTGCGTGGTCACCTTCTCTCGACCGCGATACGAGAAGCGCCTCAGTCCCTTCGCGTGCGTGATGTTGGCGAACACCGGCTCGACGGTGGCCAGGCGCTTTGAATACTGGTGGCGTCCCTGTTCGGTGTCGATCTTGCGCTTCATCTGCTCGGTATAGGTGAACAGCGCCTTGTACTGGTGGCCGGTGAAGAAGACCACCTGTCGCACCGGGGTGCGATCGGGGTGGCGCAGACATCTCTCGCGCAGATCACACGGTCCGCACACGCGCTGCGCGCCGGTGAACTTCACCGCCTCGCGTCCGCCGATGTTGCAGCGGCTGCCATTTTGGTAGAGAAACTCCCCGGCCGGGCAGATGCAGGTCTTGCTCTGCGCGTCGTAGTGGAAGTCGCGCGGCTGGAAGTGTTTGGCCTTCGAGGGTACCTTGATTTTGTGTTGTGCCGCTGAGGCAAAGCGTGGATCGCGCTTGCGAAACAGCGTGTCGGCCACGTACCCGTCGATGCGCTGGTCGAACAGATACTGCACGTTCGCCTCGGTGTGAAATCCGGCATCGGCGCTGATGCCCGCTTCGCGCAGCACATCGCCTTCCTCGCCGATGGCCTGGAAGTTCTCGCGGGTGGCCGTCAGCATCGGGATGAGCAGTTGATGCTCCTGGGCCTCACCGAAGGCTTGTGCGGCCACCACCACCTGGTGCTTCGCATCGACCATCGCGATCCCGGCATAGCCCTGAATCACGCCCTTGGACGTCTTCATCTTGGCCGATTCGTTGTCGGTGATGTTGCTCTTCTTGGGCTTGCCGGAGGCACCGATCTTGTCCTCGTGCTCGGCCAGCCAGCCTTGGATCTCGTGTGCCGCCCGCTCGAGGGTGTCGATCTGCTTCAGGCCAGCGCGCTCGTGCTCGTCGGGCGCAGCGCTCTGATCGTCCCGACGGTGGCGCTGGGTCAGCACCTGTACCGCGCGCTCGATCTTGTCCACCTTCTTCTTGAATTCCTCTCGGGTGCCGCTCCACTCCTTCGAGGCGTTGGAGGGCAACTTCACCCCGTCGACGGCGAACATCTCGCGTCCGATCAACCCCGCCTCGTCACACACCAGCAGCACATCGCGAAACAGCTTCTCGATGGGTGCGTGGCGTGTGGCGATGAAATCGGCGATGGTGGTGAAGTGCGGCACGCTATGCGCGGCAAGGGCCATGAACACGATGTGCTCGCGGCACAACTGCTCGATGCGCCGGCTCGAGGTCACCCCTTTGGAATAGGCATACAGAAT
>CAZDZP010000342.1:0-2757 GCA_964509855.1 uncultured Anaerolineaceae bacterium
GCGGAAGATGCCAGCGAAGGAACGGGCGGCGGCGGCGCCGTCGAAGCGGGCGTCGAAGCTCCAGGTTTCGCGCGAAGCGCCGCCGGAAAGCCGCTCCAGGTTTTCGACCGCAGGGCGCGACCCGGTCTTCTCTTCGAGAAAGTCCGTGAGCCCTTCGAGGACTTCTGCAGTCTCCAACCCGCTATTCGACCTGGTCGAGGTACTCGCTCAGGCCGTAGCCCTTGCGTTCGCCGTCCAGGGTGTATTCGGTCATGCCTTCGCCGATGTGGGTGAACTGCCCGCCGCGCTTGTTCCTCAGTGGGATGAAGCCCTTCACCACGCCCTCGATGGTGTGCTTGTCGCCGTTTTCGAGCGTGACCTCTGCCTTCAAGCCCTGGTGGTAGTTCGTGTCGCCGTCGTACGACGTGTCCAACTTCACATCTGTGATGCGGATGAGTTCCTGGCCCTTGTGGAAAACCCCTCCTTTGCGGTCGCCGGACACCGAGATGACCATGCCGAGGTCGTCGCCGTAGTTGCCGGTGATCCAGCGGTAGGACGGCGTCGCCTGCCAGTAGCGCGGACCCCAGGAGTGGTCTCGCAGCCCGTGACCGTTGATAGCCACCGGCTCTTCGCCTTCGATGGTCAACGTGCCGGAAACCGCCATGTGCTGTTCGTAATGGGAGCGCGCGAAGTTGTTGCCGTCCCCGGGCTCGCCGACGTGGCCGTACATCGGGCCGACGCCGCGGTGTTCGAGGTCGAGCGTGACCTTCTTGTGCGGGTTCTGCTTGAAGGCGTCGCCGGGCTCGCGCATCTCGGTGGGGTCCGTGAGGTACACCATCGAGCCTTCGTAAACGGTGCGAATTCGCTCGCCGGGCTCGAGCACCTCGATTCTGAGCCCGCCGGCGTCCCATGAGTCGTTATGGCTGATCTGGGGGCGCTTGTAGTTGAAAAGGGCCGAGCCGTCCGGGAGGTACACGATGACGGTCATTTCGGCATAGCCTTCATTGGCGCGGTTGCCGATGCGGACGAAGCCGCCCCGCTGCTGGGCGGGGTCGAAGAAGTTGAAGTACACCGACTCGTTGAAGTTTTCCTCCGGGCCGAGTTCGTGGGTGTAGTCGTCTTCGGGCTTCACATTGCCAACGATGGTGACCATGGCTTGCCACTTCCTTTCCAACGGTTTTGTTCGTGGTGGGCGGATTCTAGAGCATTGCGGACACGCTGTCGGGGAATACTGGTTCCCCAACGCGCACCAGCCGTGGCCGACGGTATGCTGACAAATGGACTGGTGTTATGGTGAGTGACCGGCTTCCCCGCCGCGACAATATGAAAAAGCTACTCCTCCCCCTACTCGGACTTGCGATGTTTGCTGGCGCGGTCGCTGTCGGCTGGCAGCCGTCTCGCACCGCCGATGCGCAGTCGTCTTCTGCCCTCTGCGGAACAACGCATGACGCGCTCGATGCACAGGAACTGGAGTTCCTCCACCATCTCGTCGACTGGCGTGCGAGCGTCGGGCTTTCGGGACAACTGCAAACTTCCGCTCCTCTCAACGCTGCCGCAGCCTGGTTTGCCCAACACCTGGTGGAAGAGGGTGTTGCCGGACCCACCGGGCATCACGACCACAACGGCAATCGCTGGCCGGAACGTGCCGTATTTTGTGGCTATCCGCAGCAGTTCGCCTATGGAAGCGGGGAAGGCGTGTCGTTCCTCTATGGCAGCGGTCCCATCACTGTTAGTCCGTCCGAAGCCGTGTACGGCGGGACTATCGGCAACTTCCAACACCAGGGCGTGACCTACCCGGGGAGCGGCGTCTACATCAATGCTGGAGCACCCTGGCCGGCCAAGTGCGTGGGCGCAGCACACTATTCTGGGCAAGGTGGAACGGCGTGGATCGTGATCATCGCCCAGTACCCCGCCGACCAGGCGTGCCCGCAGGCGCTTACGTTCGAACCGCCTACGCAGTCAGACCCCTCTACAACCAGCACACCGTCGGTGACGAACACCCCCACAAACTCTCCGACGCCAACAAGCACACCCAGCCCGACGCCGACTCCCACGCCCGAAGGCTTCTTCTCGTTCGCACCACATGTGGTATCCAACGGCGACTAGGCGGGCGAAGGGCACCTTACTCGAGCACCACGAAAAAGGCCCCGCTCTACGCGGGGCCTTTTTCTGCCAACCCGAACGGGTTCTAGAACATGGAGAAGCCGGATGAACCGGCAATCGCCTGACCGAGCGAACCGAGCGCTGCGACGCAGAGAGCGGCGACGAGCGCGAGAATGAGTGCGTATTCCGCGAGGCCCTGGCCTTCCTCGTGGTCGTTCATTCGTTGGGCCATACGGCCGATGAGTTTTTTCATGGTGGTGTACCCCTGTTGGCTTGTCGCTCCGTGGTTTTAAGTTCGGTAATGGTGACGCAAGGCTGCAGTGAGCGCTGGAGACAACGCGTTACACAAGGGTGGATGCTGGTTGAAGCTTGGGGACGAGGCTACTCAGCGAAGGCGTGACCAAATGCCAGCGCGTTGTCCGCGATGATCACGTCCACTCCGAGTTCGAAGAGTTCCAGGAGTCGTTGCCGGTTCGACTCCGGGCCTGCGTCGCTTAGTGTCCACGCCGAAAGTGCGATCCCGCGTTCGTGCAAAGCATCTCCCAGCGACAGCCCAAGTGCGGCGAACTGGCGGATTGTGGACTGGATAACCATCCACTCAGTGGCGGATGGAACCAGCCGAACCATCTCTTCCACGCGAAGCGCGACGTACTCGGCGGAGGACATGTTGGGTAC
>CAZDZP010000343.1:0-2714 GCA_964509855.1 uncultured Anaerolineaceae bacterium
CGATCCCGCCGACCGCCTGCTGCTTCACGATGTGCAGGCTCACAGCGGGCGTGGGCGAGAACTGCGTCGCGAGTTGCACCTTGAACCCTGTTGCAACGACCACGCGCGCAGCCTCCTTGGCGAACTCATCGGACAAGAAGCGCGTGTCGAATCCGATGACGAACGGCGCATCGGTGCCTCGCGTCTCAGCCATGTGTTCAGCCACGGCGCGCGCGCACGCCCGGACGTTGGTGAAGGTGAAGGTGTCGGCGATAAGCGCGCGCCAACCGTCAGTTCCGAAGACGACAGGGTTAGAAGTCATGCCGGAATCATACCGCGACGTCAGCCTCGACCACTCCACCCCGCGTTAACGTCGTCCCCGCTGAAATCGACGCTCCCGGCCCAACCACGACGTCGAGAAGCACGGCGTTGGGAGCGATTGAAGCTCCGTCGGCAACAACGCTCCGTTCGACACGGGCGCCCTCCCCGACAGTCACAGTTTCCCAAAGCACAGAATCCTCCACCACGGCCCCGGCGGCGATCGTCGAACCAGCGCCAATACTGCTTCCGCGCACCGTCGCCGCGGGGTGAATCTGACTGTTCGCTGCCAGGCATTGGCCGCGCGCCGCGATGAGCGCCCGGCTCAAATCCAGGTAGCGCTTTGGCGTACCGATGTCAGCCCAGAGCCCGTCCATGACGTAGCCAAACACGGGCCGGTGCCGTTCCACGAGCGAAGGGAAAAGCGTCTCTTCCACCCGCACCGCCCCGGGGGGGATCTCGTCGACGATTCGCCGTTCGAAGATCCACGCGCCCGCGTTGATGAGATTGCTCGGCGCCGTGCCGGCCGGCGGCTTTTCCACGAATCCCGTAATCATGGACCTGTCGTCCAGCACGGCAACGCCAAACGACGATGGGTCGTCGACGCGCGTCAGCGCCAGCGTCAGGTCGGCGCCAAGAGCCTCGTGCTGCCGCTCCGCCTCCCGAAGATCGAAGTCGAGGTACACGTCGCCGTTCAGCACCAGGAAGCGGTCATCGATACCCGTCTCGTTCACGGCAAAGCGGATCGCCCCGCCGGATTCGAGCCTCTCGCGTTCCATCACGTGGCGAAGGCGAAAACCAGGGTCGCAACCCTCCGGATACGCTGTCGCAAGGTCTTCGTTGTGTTGCCCGATGGCCAGGACAACGTTTTTGACGCCGGAATCGCGCAGCCATTCGAACAGGTAACCAATCGCTGGCTTGTTCAGCAGCGGAACCAGGCTCTTGTGGCGCCGCGCCGTGAGCGGACGTAGCCGCGTTCCTTGTCCGCCCACGAGAACAATTGCGTCCACGGTTCGCTCCTCTTCCTACCCGAGTCCTGCCGACTTCCGGAGTTCGGAAGTGCGATTGGTCTCTTCCCACGGCAGGTTGAGGTCAGTCCTGCCAAAGTGTCCATAGCTTGCCGTGGCCCGGTAGATGGGGCGGCGCAAGTCCAGGTCACGCAAGATGGCGCCGGGTCGCAGGTCGAAGTGCTTGCGAACCGCGGCAAGAATGGCGCCATCGTCTACCTTGCCAGTGCCAAAGGTTTCCACGCCGAGCGACGTGGGCTGCGCCATGCCGATCGCGTAGGAGAGCATGAACTCACAGCGTTCTGCGAGGCCCGCCGCCACGATGTTCTTGGCTACCCAGCGGGCAGCGTACGCACCTGAGCGGTCGACCTTTGTCGGGTCCTTTCCGCTGAAGGCGCCACCGCCGTGACGTGCCACCCCGCCGTAGGTGTCGACAATGATCTTCCGCCCCGTCAGCCCCGCGTCGCCCTTCGGCCCACCGACGACGAAACGGCCAGATGGGTTCACGAAGACGCGCGTTGCCTCGTCAACCAGCTTCCGATCGACGATTGTCTCGATGATGTGGGAGTTTATCTGCTCCTCGATCGTCTCCTGATCTACGTCCGGCGCGTGCTGCGTGGAAATGACCACGGTATCGATCCGCCGCGGCGTCCAGTGCTCGTCGTATTCGACCGTCACCTGCGACTTGCCATCGGGTCGCAACCATGAAAGCTCGCCGCTCTTGCGCGCTTCGGAAAGCCGCCGAGTCAGCCGGTGCGCGAGCGAGATGGTGAGCGGCATGTACTCCGGGGTCTCGGTACAGGCGAAGCCAATCATCATCCCCTGGTCGCCCGCGCCAACCTCAAGCTCCGGGCTATCGGTGGCGCCGTGTCGCGCTTCCCACGATCGGTTCACGCCGCCTGCGATGTCCGGCGACTGCTCGCTGATCGCGGTTATCACCCCGCACGTCGCGCTGTCGAAGCCGATGTCCGAAGAGGTGTAGCCAATTCCCTGGATCGTCGAGCGAACGATGCCGGGAATATCGACGTAGGCGTGTGTGGATATCTCGCCGGTCACCAGGACGAGCCCGTTCGTAATCGCCGTTTCGCAGGCCACGCGGGCCGCCGGGTCGTGCGAAAAAATCGCGTCCAGCACCGCGTCGGAAATCTGGTCGCACATCTTGTCCGGGTGCCCTTCGGTCACGCTTTCGGAAGTAAGGAGTTTTCGTTCAGTCATGCAGTCCTTCCACTCTTGGGTCGCCGTGGAGTTTCCCTGCGCCGGGCAAAGAAAAACCCCTCGGCATGCGAGGGGCCTTGCTGTTTCAGCGGCGCCCCCCATTGCGAGGAGCGGGAGTGGTTACCCGCCTTTTGTTGCCCGCAATGCGGGCCGCGTGGTCTTGGCACCTTGGAGACGTAACCAGGTTGCCGGGCT
>CAZDZP010000344.1:0-2712 GCA_964509855.1 uncultured Anaerolineaceae bacterium
CCCGAGCTCTGTCAGCACCCCGCACGATCCCTGTGACATGCTCCTCAGATCCGCTGTGCTGAGCTTGCCCGCGCCGGGCACCTCCCGTTCGATTACGAATTTCGGCATGTGACTTCCTTCCTCTCTCCGCTCTCTGGCGGGACAGGGAGAAGTCTCGCGGCCGGCACCTGGCGCGGCATCGTGCGAACGGTGGAAACATGCTGCGTAGAGAGCCCCGTCACTACACCGTTCGGTGTACGCGCTTGCCCGGCCAGCAGAAGCCATTCTCTGAGGGTGTTTGGAGAGTCGAGAAAGATCGGGGTAGCAGGCCGGCACTCACTGCGTTCTGGAGTACCTCCGCGGCACAGAAAAGCGGCGAGGCCGTGGGATTTCCCAACGACCTCGCCGCTTTGTTGTGTGTTTGCCCGAAGGCCCGCCATCGCGCGGTGGCGAAACCTAGCCTTCCGTCACCTTCCACTGCACCAGCGTGTAGCCGCCCTGGTCTTCGTGGTCTTCGAACACTGCCTCGACGTCGGCGCCAACCACGATCTTCTGGTGCGGATCGCCGAGCAGGTTGCCGACCATGCGGATGTTACCGGCGTGCGGCAGCTCCACGAGCACCACAATGTAGGGGAGCTTTTCGCGCAGCGCCGGGTGCACCGGGTACCAGCTCCGCTCCCAGCTGTAGATGCGGCCCTTCGGTTCGACCGTGGCCCAGCCCATGTTCCAGCTCAGGCACTGGTTGCAGATCCACTCCGGGCCCCACTGGTATTCCTTGCAGTCCTCGCAGATCTGCACGCGGAGTTCATGGGCGCGGGTGCCCTCCCAGAAGGGAGATTCGAGGTTGTCGGGTCCGGGCGCCGGTGCGGGCAGTCCCGCCGGCAGATAGGCCTCTGTTGTTGATTGTGCTGCCATGGCTAGTTGCGCTCCTTCGCGAGGATCATGCTGCTCACCGGCTGCACCATTGGCCCGGAAGTGACCATGGAAATGTTCACGTCGTCGAGTTGGTTCGGCGATGTGCCGCGGATCTGCTTGACCGCCTCGGTAACCAGTTCGAGACCGTGCATATAGCACTCGGCGAGGTTGCCGCCGCTCGTGTTCAGCGGCAGGTTCCCGCCGGGAGCGAGGAAGTTTTCCAGCGTGAAGAAGTCGTTCACTTCGCCCGGCTCGCAGAAACCGTGCTCGACGATGCTCATCATCACGCCGCCCGTGAAGTTCTCGTAGCTCTGCAGCACGTCCACTTCCTTCGGACCCACGCCAGCCATCTTGTAGAGGCGCGGCGCCACGGTCTTGAAGTTCGAAGTCGCGTAGTCCGGGGCGTTGTGCGCCGTCGCCGCCTGGCGGTAATCCGAACCCTGCGAGGTCGAAAGGATATACGCGGGCTTCTGCTTCAGGTCGGCTGCTCGCTCCGGCGTCGTGATGAGGATAGCGGCTGCGCCGTCGTTCTCCTGGCAGCAGTCGAAGAGGTGGAACGGCTCCACAATCCAGCGGCTGTTGTCGTAGTCCTCTTCGCTGAGCGGACGACCGTGCATTACTGCGCGCGGGTTCGTCTGTGCATGGTGATAGCTGGCCAACGCCACCGAACGGAGCGCTTCCTGCTTCACGCCGTGGTCGTGCATGAAGCGGTTGACGCGCATCGCAAAGTTCTGCGCAGGCGACATAAGTCCGTAGGGCTGCGTGAAGCCCATCTGCGCCGCCGCCTTCGGAGCCTGGCTGCCCTGGCCGAAGCGGCCGAACTGCCCCTGCGCCAGCGCGCGATAGGCGATCACGTAGTCGGCATAGCCCGCGACGATCGCGGCAGCCGCGTTGCCGATGGCACCTGACCCACCGCCACCGCCGCCACCCCAGAACATGTTGCTGAACTTGAGGTCCTTCAGACCCAGCGCCGATGCAAGTCGCGGCGGGTCGTTGCGGTCGTTGCTGAACGACGCGAAGCCATCGACCTCGCTCACCGGCAGCCCGGCGTCTTCGCACGCGAGCTTGATCGCCTCAAGCCCGAGCTTGAACTCCGAATCCTGTGCAGCGCCGCGTTTGTAGTACTGCGTTTCGCCAATACCCACGATCGCGACCTTGCCGCGAATCGTTCGTTCCTCCTCTTGAGCCATCTAAGCGTCCTCCTACCCAAGTAGTGCACGGAACGTATACCAGTTTCAGGTTCCAGACACCACGTCTGGCCACATTGCTTATCGATGCGAAAGTAGCCCTTGCTAGCTCCCACTTCGCCTTTTGCCCGCCGCTCCGTAGACTCCGCGAAAAACCGGGAGGGCCCATGGCACAGCAAGCGCTCTCACACATCCGAATATGCGACTTCACGGGCCAGCTTGCGGGCGCGGGGGCGACCAAGTTCCTTGCCGCGTTCGGCGCCGAAATCATCCGCGTCGAGAACCCCACCAACCAGGGCCGCTGGGACATCCTTCGCGGTAACCCGCCGTACAAACCGGGTCAGGGTGGCATTGATGTTGGCGGCGCCTTCAACAACCACAACGCCGGCAAGAAGGGCATCACGCTCAACCTGAAGAAGCCGGAATCGCACGAGATCCTTCGCAGGCTCATCGCGGAGTCAGGCATCGTCACCGAGAACTTCGCCGCAGGCGTCATGGACCGCATGGGCTTCGGCTACGAGGAGCTAAAGAAGATCCGCCCGGACGTCATCTATGTCTCCAACTGCGGCTTCGGCCACAGCGGGCCTTACAAGCCCTACAAAACGTGGGGCCCCATCGTGCAGGCTATCTC
>CAZDZP010000345.1:0-2711 GCA_964509855.1 uncultured Anaerolineaceae bacterium
GCGATCACACGAATTTCCTACCACATTTCTCAATGAGAATCATGGATAATCAGGACGGGTTAAGCCTTCGAGCTGCTGCTTACGAACCGTAATCTCGTTGACCAATTGCTTGCGACAAGCGAGAAGTTCGGCAAGCTCTGCGCGCTCGGGCGGGAGAACTGGGGTCGCGTGTGGATCGATGATTTCACCATACGTGGCGATCACCTTGGCATCCACACAATCGGTCTTGGCGTCGATGCCGACGGCTTTGGCGAAGTCACGCACCCGCTTCGGGTTCACGATCGCCGTCCACACCCCTTGCGCCACGAGTTCGTGATGCGGCAGCCGCTCGTAGCCGCCCGAGGCCTCCATCACCACCCGAATACCGCTGCCGCCACCGAGCCGCTCGACCAGCTCGGCAACCCCGGCCGGATCGTTGGCAACGCGAAAATGTCATTTTCTGCCAGACACATGAACGTCGAGCCAAGCCTTGCTGACGTCCACGCCGACCATCACCCGGCTCGCTTCCTGCACCATTTCCATGCCCCGTCCCTTCCTTGTCTGCGGTCTTGATCCGATCAACTGTTCGGGCTCAGAGTGGGTGCGGGGCGGGATCACGCTGACGAGCGGGCTTCAGGCCCTGGGTTCGTTCCGATCTCCGACCCCGCGCGCCAGGGGCGTGCACGCCCCTGGCGCCACCCCTTTATGCCACAGCCACACCAGACAGGGTTCGTTCGTCGATTCCTTGGGTTCGTTCGTCGATTTCTTGGGTTTTCGTGGGTTCGATCGTGGGTTCGTTCGTCGAAAAAGCGCCCGAATGTGCCGCTATACGCTACATAAGCAACGCTAATGGCGCATCTAGCGGCACACTTTTGCCGCCGGTGTGCCGCCCGGCGCTACATAACCCGAGAAAATGTGCCGCTATATGACACATCCCGAGAGCCGATGCGTCACTATATGACCGATGATCCGGCAATTCATGGGTAGACACATGAATTGCCATAAGTATTCGTTATGGATATCGTCATACCAGTTCTGGCGGTTTGCAACAGAAGGGCGTGGGAAGGCTCGCCTTCCCACGCCCATCCGTTCCTTTGCGGTGTTGGATGCCGGGGCGTGGATGGCTTGTTGGGGACTGAGGGAGTCTGTGCCCGCCCCAAGGACAGGATTCCTGAGGCTACTTCACGACACGCACTGGGTTGATGCACATCAAGGCACCGGTAGAATAACGCGTTCAACAATGGGCATTCACACCGCCTGCATGGGGGCGCGGAGTGCCGGATGATGAGCCGACTGTTGGGCACCGTGTTGCTACTCGCGCTACTCGGCGCAGGATGCACACCCGCGCCACCCTATGTTTCGCCTGAACCGCTGCCGGCGATCGAGTCGCCAGCGGTGGTCGAGTGGCGATCACCTGTCACGGTCCTGGCGATCGACGACATCCAGGCTCCCGGCCTCGTCGGATTTGGCGGCAACATCGCCAACCTATCCGCTGGGCGCCACGTCATACGCTATGAAGCAATCTACGGCGGCAGCGTTATCTATTGTGGCGCCTTCCACGGTGACGCCGGCTATCTTATCGCTGTCTTGCAGGCCGGACACCAGTACCTGATCGACTCGGACAAGATCACCCGGACATGCACCATTTATGTCTGGCTGGAGGATCGCACCACCGGCGAACTGGTGGCGGGGCGGGTCTCGCCAGCGCGACGGGATGACCTCGTCGGAATGTCTCTGCAGGCCCAGGACGCAACCCACTTTTCAGACCTGAGAACGGCAGCCGAAGCCGGCGATCCGGATGCGGCTTATGCACTGGCGATGCACTACCTCTTGGGTGACCCGCCACTTCTCGCTCCCGATCAGGTGACGGCGAGTTACTGGCTCGAACGCGCGGCCGAAGCTGGCCACACGCGAGCGGCCTCACTGCTTGGCCGCCTGAAAGTACCTTGAGCCCCTGCCTGGAGATCCTCGGCTGTGCCACGCTTCTACTCGCTTCTCGCTCTCCTGCTCCTCGTCGTTGCCGGCTGCGGACCCGTGCCTGCTGTCGGGCCGGCCAGGCAAGCTGGCCCGCAGGTGGTGAACGGTGTCTTCGCGGTCGAAACACCCGTCCCCTGGAACTTCGAATCGCTCGAGTCGCCGACAATGGTGATATGGACGCAGGATGCAGGGGGCTACATGTCGCAGCTCATCTTCATCACGGGGTTGAGCTCGGGCGGGAGCTATTCGCCCACCAGCGGTTCTCCAGCGTACTTCCCGGAAATGACGCCGGAGGAAATCGCACGAATGACCTTGAATAGCCATGTCCAGCACGGCGGGCACAGTGAGGCCCTGGTTCATGAGGTGAAAGAAGCCGAGTTCGCCGGTCATCCCGGCTTTCGCTTCACCTATGGCTATGTCACCCGGAACAAACTTCCGGTGCGGACCACCTTCATGGGCGCCGTCGTCGACGAGCGCCTCTACATGATCGGCTTCGCCGCTCGCGAGGAACAGGGATTGTACGAGCAAGGCTGGCCCACTGCCGATCGCATCATCCAGTCCGCACGCATCATCGGCGCAACTTGAAGAAGTTGCGGAGGGACGCGGCAAGGCACTGCTTCCCCGAGGCTCTTCTCTTCGCGGCCGGAAAGATTCCTGGCGTCTTTTTCAGGATGCCGTCAAGCTGCCGCGCCACTCGTCACCATTTCTGAAGTATCGGTGGGGTGTGGGGGGGCCTTGCCTCCCCACACCTTTTT
>CAZDZP010000346.1:0-2701 GCA_964509855.1 uncultured Anaerolineaceae bacterium
GCGGACGTCTTCGAGGTAGCCGACGTAGCCGGCTCGGACGAGTCCGCACTCATGGGCGCGCTGGACACGAGCCCGAACACCTTCGTGACGCTCGGGCTGGAAGACGGCAAAGTCCACCGGCTGACCCCGAAAGCGGGAGTCGATTTCGGGTCACTGCCGGGCAACAGCAACAGTGCCGAATGGGCTGCGGTGGCGCCGAATCTACTTCGACTGGCCATACTCAACCCCCTCTGGAACATGACCGACGAAGACCTGCGCTCCGGTCTCGTCGAGTACCTGCATGACATTCCTGAGGTCACCGAGAAGCTCACTGCCGACGGGGGAGTGGCGATATTGCTCAACCCTGTTCGGGTAAAGGACGTCATCGACCTGGCGGATAAGGGCGAGCGCATGCCACAGAAGTCGACCTTCTTCCATCCCAAGCTGGGGACCGGGCTGGTCTTTAACCCGCTCTACCCTTGAGCCGGGACTGCCGACGCAAGAAAAGCCCCTCCTCGCGGAGGGGCTTTTTCGCGTCCCGCTTGGGCGTCTCCGTTAGAAGCGGACCACCTTTGTGTTGTAAATTCCGTCGATCGCGTCGATCTGCTCGACCTGCTCGTCCTTGGGGGCTTCGTCGACGGCCAGCAGCATGAGGGCGCGACCACGCTTTTCGCGGCGTCCCACCTGCATCGCCGAGATGTTGATGTCCCAGGTCCCGAGCAACGTACCGATGCGTCCGATCATGCCGGGGCGGTCATCGTTGTCGCACACCACGAGGGATGAGCCCTTCGTGGGGCGCAGGTCGATGTCAAGGTCGTTGATGGAGACGAGGTTCGGGTGGCCATCATGGTGGACCGAGCCGCCGATGCTGATTTCCCCTTCCGTCGCTCCCACCCGGAGGTGAATGAGGTTCGTGAAGACGTCGTGCGTGGACTGGAGGCGTTCTTCGATGCGCCAGCCTCGCGACTGGGCGATGTGGTTGGCGTTGACGAGGTTCACGTTCTCGTCGCTAATCGGCGCCATGAGGCCACGGATGATGGCAGCGCGGAGGGGTTGCACGTCGTGGTCCGCAATCTCGCCGTAGTAATCGATTTCGATGGACGTCAACCGGCCGCGGAGCATTTGCGTGGCCACAAGGCCGAGCGTTTCCGCGGTCTCCATGAACGGACCCACAACGAGCATCGCCTCCGGGGCGAGCATCGGTGCGTTCACCGCATAGCGGGCGGGCTTGCCCTGGAAGATTTCCACCACTTGCTCGGCCACGTCGAGTGCCACTCGCTCCTGCGCTTCCGCCGTGGATGCGCCGAGGTGGGGTGTGGTCAAGATTCTTGGGTCGCCGAGGAGGGGGTTATCAGCGTTGATGGGCTCCTGCGTGAACACATCGACGGCGGCGCCGGCAACCTTGCCGGACTTCACGGCGTCGGCCAGCGCCTGTTCGTCGACGATACCGCCGCGGGCGACATTGAGGATCCGGACTCCGTCCTTCATGGCGGCGAATTGCTCGTTGCCGATCATGCCCTTGGTTTGCGGGGTCATGGGCACATGAACGGTGATAAAGTCCGATTCCTTCAGGGCCTGTTCGAACTCCGCCGGTTCGGCGCCGAGTGCTCGTGCCCGTTCCTCGGGGACGAAGGGGTCAACAGCCAGGACGCGCATGTCGAGACCGGCAGCCCGGCGGGCAACCTCCGATCCAATCGGGCCGAGGCCGACGACGCTGATGGTCTTGCCCCTCAGCTCTACGCCGACGAATTCCTTGCGGGACCACTTGCCATCGCGCATGGATGCGTCGGCGGCGGGGATGTGCCGTGCGAGCGACATGAGGAGTGCAATGGTGTGTTCCGCAGCCGCAATGGTGTTGCCGTGCGGCGCATTGACCACCACGACGCCTTTTTCGGTGGCGGCATCGAGGTCGATGTTGTCGACGCCGACGCCTGCACGCCCAACGACCTCCAGATGTTCCGCGGCGGCGAGCACCGCGGCCGTCACCTTCGACTCGCTGCGCACGACCAGAGCGTGATAGGGCGGTATCGCGGCGATGAGCTCTTCCTGGCTAATCCCCGTCTTCACGTCCACATCGGCGACGGCCCGGAGCATTTCGATGCCCTCAGGGGCGATGGGGTCGGAGACGAGAATACGGCGGCGTTCGGTGGTCATGGTGTTGGTGTTCTCCTGTAGGGCTGCGAGCGCGAGTTCGATGGCGTTGGGAATGCGGGCCTTGCCGGATTCCCAGCGGCTGATGGTTGCCTGGTCGACGCCAAGGGCCGCAGCCATGGTGGATTGCGAAAGGCCGAGCGCGCTGCGCGCGGTGACGAACTCTGTGTTGTCCATGCAATGCATTTTGCATGACCAGCGCGTATATGCAATTTGCATGGTGCCGCAGGCCAAGGAAAGGGCCGGGAGTTCTTCCCGGCCCTCCTCTGGTATGTTGGCTAGCGAGTTAGACGGCCGCTTTGGATTCCGCGAGCAAGCGCTCGACGACATCGAGCGCCTGGACGACGTCTTCCTTGCTGACGAAGCCCAGGTGGCCGACGCGGAAGATCTTGCCCTGGAGCTTGCCCTGGCCGCCCCCGAGAACGACGCCGAACTCTTCGCGCGCCCGCTTGGAGATAGCCTTGCCGTCCACGCCTTCCGGCCACCAGACCGCAGTCACGGTGTCGGACGCGCGCTTCGCATCGGTCGGCACGAGCGTGAGGCCGAGACCCTTCACGCGTTCGCGCGTGTA
>CAZDZP010000347.1:0-2697 GCA_964509855.1 uncultured Anaerolineaceae bacterium
CAGCGTTCCGCGATGGTGGCCGCGTCCGGGCCGAGCGGGAACCAGCCGTCGAAGTGCCGGCCGGTGCGGACGAACCCGGCCGGAGCGCCGGTCCCCATCCAGATGGGTGGCCCGCCCTCGCGATAGGGCGTGGGGCCGAGCGTCCGGCCATCCACCTGCCAGCGGCCATCCCACGTCACCGGTTCGCCCGACCACAGCGCCTTCCAAAGCCGAATCGCTTCGAGCGCCCGCCCGAGGCGCTTTTCGAATGGAACCCCCGCAGCGGCAAACTCGGCGCGAATTGCCGGGTTGTCGGCGGCGATGCCCACGCCGAGCACGAGCCGTCCTTCGCTCACCTGGTCGAGCGTGGCCAGTTGCTGCGCCAGCACCACCGGGTTGCGCAGCACGGGCAGCAGCACCGCCGTGCCGACGAGCGCCCTGGACGTGCGCGCCGCAACCGCCGCGAGCAGCGTCAGCGGGTCGTGGCGCGGGCGTTCGAGCAGCGAGTCGCCCGCCCAGAGGGAGTCGTAGCCGAGCGATTCGGCGCGTTCGGCGAGCGAGAGCAGCGGTCCTGTTTCCGGCGTACCGGCCATGACACGTTCGCGGGTGGGAAGGAGGTATCCGATAGAAGTCATGGCTGGGAGTGTAGAAGGTTTGAGCGCGATGGATGCCGTACACTCCCGCGACGAACCCTTCGCAACGAACATTTAGGGAGCACTTCGACCTATGGCTGACACGATTGACGCGCCGATGCGCGGCACCATCCTCGAGTTACTGGTGGGCGCCGGCGACAAAGTCTCGGTCGGCACCTAGGTGGTCATCATCGAGTCGATGAAGATGGAGATCCCGGTGGAGTCGGCGGACGCGGGCACGGTTGCAAGCGTGCTGGTCGAAACCGGGCAGGCCGTGGAAGAAGGCGACCCGCTCCTCGAACTGAGCTAGCCGCCGGCCACCTTCACGCGGTGGCCCAGCGCTTCGAGCTTCGCCTGGAGCTTCTCGCGGTGGTCACCCTGGATATTGAGCGTGCGTCCGTCGCGCGTGCCGCCTGTCCCGAGCGATTGCTTCAGTTGCTTCAGCAGCGCGTCGAGTTCGGGTTCGCTCCCGGGAAGCCCCGTGATCAGCGTCAGCGGCTTGCCACCCTTGCCGGGCTTCCCCCGGTGCAGCCGTACCACGCCGTCATCCGGCACGGAAGGGCCCGAAGGCGGCGGTGGTGGTGGCCCAACCTTGCGGTTGTGGGGTGTGCGCACGCGGCCGCCGTCGGTGGAATAGACGAGGCGGCTGTCCTTTTGGCCGGGCATCGGTCAGTCGTCGCCGCTGCCGCGCAGGAAGTCTTCGATGTCGCGCAGCACGTCATCCGCTGAAGGGAGGTCCGATGGCGGCGCCTGCTCTTCGGGGACGGTTTCGCCGTAGCTCTCTTCGAGCGTGCGCACATACTGGCCGATCTGGTCGTCGCCAACCGAGGCTTCCTCCACGCGCCGCACGAAGGCTTCGCCTTCTTCTTCGAGGTCGCCCAGGGGAATGGAAATCCCCGACATCGCGCTCAGCGTGCGAAGGATTGCCATGGTCGCCGGGGGGTTCTCCGGCACGTTCAAGTAGTGCGGCACGCCAGCCGCGAGGCTGATGAGCGGCGTTTCGTGGATGCGCAGGGCATCGTGTACCACGCCAACAATGCCCGTCGGCCCCTGGTACATGGAGCGGCCCAACCCGTACTTGGCGGCGAGCCCGGGGTCAGCGGAGGAGCCGGTCACGGGGACGGGTCGTGTGTGCGGCGTAGCGGCCGGCCGCGCCACCAGCGTGCACACCAGCGAAGGCTTCAGGTTCGCGAGGATCTCCGCGAGCCGCATGGAGAAGGTGCGCCAGCGGAGGTTCGGTTCCACGCCGGAAACGATGACGAGGTCGCGGTCGCTCTGCGGCAGGCGCGCGTAGTAGATGTCGTTCCTCGGCCACTGGATTTCGCGAATGCCCGAGTCCGTGATGCTCACCGTGGGGCGTGTGTCCGTGAAGACGTAGTAGTCCTCCGGGTCAACCTCCACGAAGAGCTCGGCATCGTACGTGTCGATAAGGTGGTCGGCCGCATCGGTCGTGACGGTGCCAGTGTCGCTCCAACCGTTGAAGGCGACGACAACCAGCGGGCTGCGTAGTTCGGGCGGTCCAGTGACCGAAAAGCCATCCATGCGATCATTCTAGGGGCGATAGTGGCTAGTGGGCAGGGGAGGCTTCGCTGCCTGTTTCGGCAGGGGCGCTCTTTCCCCGGCGGAAGTACATCGGTCCGCCTTTTCCGCCGCTGTTGAGCATGATCACCTCGGCCAGGATGCTCACCGCGATCTCTTCCGGCGTCTCCGCGCCGATGTCCAACCCAATGGGCGTGCGCACGCGCTCGAGCTCCGCCCGGTCGAAACCTTCCTCGGCCAGGTGTTCGAGCACCGTGGCCGTGCGCCGCTTCGAACCAATCATGCCTACGTAGCGTGCGCCGCGTCCCAGCACTCGCCGCAGCGAAAGTTCGTCCTGCCGGTGGCCGCGCGTGACCATGACAACGTGCGTGTTCGGCCCGATGGGGAAAGCGTCGATCGCGCGTTCGAAGTCGTCGCAAATCACCTGGTCCGCGTCGGGAAGAAGCTCGGCGTCGGCGAAGTCTTCGCGGTCGTCGAGCACTGCGACCTGGAAGTCGAGGAACTTCGCCAGCGTGCAGATGGCCTTGCCCACATGCCCCGCGCCAAC
>CAZDZP010000348.1:0-2694 GCA_964509855.1 uncultured Anaerolineaceae bacterium
GCCGTGCAGGTCGCCGCCGAAGTCGCGGTCGTCCTCGAGCTTCCGGAAGTAGGGGAGGCACTTTTCCCAGGTCCACTCGTCGCTCCCCAGTTCGGCCCATTCGTCGTAGTCCTCCGGCGTGCCGCGAATGGCGACGATGCCGTTCACCGCCGAGGAGCCGCCGGTCACCTTTCCGCGGGCGTAGTGCACCGCGCGTCCCGGGCGCGCTTCGCCGGTCCAGTGCCAGTCGTGTGCGTCGGTGGAAGCGGTGGTGCCATCGGCGATGTCGGCCGGCAGCGCGTCGAGGTCCGGGTAGTCCGGCCCGGCTTCGAGCAGCAGCACGGAGCAGCCCGGGTCCTCGGTCAGCCGCGCCGCAATCACCGCGCCTGACGAACCCGCCCCAATCACAATGACGTCGTAATCCGTTGCCATGGCCTCACCCCGCAGTTCGCCGCGGAGTGTAGCAGGGAAGGGGACTGCTCAGTCGGCGAGGGAGGTCGCCGCTCCGTGGAACCGCTCGATAGCCGCCCTCCCGCCGAGCCCGATGCCCATCATGAGCTGCTCCGGCTCTACGAGGTTGTGCGACAGGAACACGAAGACCGACTCGTCGACAGGGTCAGCCTGCCAGAATCCGCCGAAGGCCCCGGGCCACCCCACGGTGCCCACTTCGCCCCGGCACAGCGACGGCGCGGCAGTTGCGGGGTCGAGCACGACCGCTACGCCGAACCCGAAGCCGTGGCCACTGCCAAACATCGGGATGCCGAAAATCTCGGCCCGGTCA
The DNA here is from genome assembly GCA_964509855.1 of uncultured Anaerolineaceae bacterium. Lineage (GTDB taxonomy): Bacteria > Chloroflexota > Dehalococcoidia > Tepidiformales > Tepidiformaceae > CAZDZP01. Next base: position 761 of record CAZDZP010000348.1, read on the forward strand.
CGCTGGTCGTCGCTGAGCTGGTTGGTGGTCATGCGCGCGAGCGTCTCGGGCTGCAACAGCCGCACGCCGTCGACCGCTCCTTCCCCGATGAACAAACGCGCGAAGCGAAGGTAGTCGTCGACCGTCGACCAGAGTCCCTGCCCGCCGGACTCATAGCGCATGTCGGCAGGTCGCTCGGCCAGGAACGAGCCGCCGGGTCCAACCGTTCTGAGTGCGAGGTGTCCGGCGTCGTCGAAGCCGTAGGCGCCCGCGCGGCGATGGTGCTTCTCGACGGGGACGGTGAACCCGGTATCGGCCATTCCCAGCGGCTGGAAGATGCGCCGCCCAAGGACATCGCCAAGCGGTGCATCTTCGATTCGCGCAATGAGGAAGCCGAGGAGGTCGGTCGAGCGGCCGTAGTGAAAGGCGGCGCCTGGTTGTGACAGGAGGGGGACTCCTGCCAGCGCGCGCACCCATTCGTCGGGCGACAGGTGACTGTCGATGTCGGCGCCGAGACGAGCGTACGCGGTCCCGAGTTCGCCGCCCCAGAAGTCGCCGTAGGTGAGACCCGAGCGGTGGGTGAGCAGGTCATCGAAGGTGATGGCGCGCATCGCTGGCTCGGTGTCGGCGATGTCCCCCGTGGGCGAACGCCAAACGCGCATGGAAGCGAGTTCCGGCGCCCACTTCGTGATCGGATCGTCGAGTGTGACCCGCCCTTCCTCCACCAGCATGAGCGCCGCCACCGAGACGATGGGCTTCGTCATCGAGGCGATGCGAAAGATGTGCCCGGGCGTCAGCGGCACCTGCGCAGCCACGTTCGTCCAGCCGATTGCCCCGCGGTGCACGACCCGTCCCCGGCGAAAGACCAGCGTTGCCGCCCCGGCCAGTTCGCCGGCCTCGACGAATGGCGCAAGGGCGCGTGCTATCGTGTCGTCCGGTTCAGTCATGGAATCCCATTTCGCGCGGAGTGTAGCAGGGAGGGGCTGCTGCCGATTTCGCCATTCGACCAGCCGCCCGACCCCGATCGGTGCTGACGCGCCTCGCGCCCATGGCCTAGGGTAAGGGCGCTATGAACGCTTCCTCCCTTCGTGCCCTGCCGTGGCTGGCCCTCTACGTGGCCGCCGCGCTCTTGCCGCTCGCCATCGCGGCCATCGATCCACCACCGCGCCGCCGCGAGTTCGTTGTCGAGTTCGGGGTCGGGTTAGGCTTCGTCGCGCTCGCGCTGTTTGGGTTGCAATTCGCGCTGACGGCGAGATTCCCCGCGCTCGCAGCGCCCTTCGGCCTCGACCGCCTGCTCCACTTTCACCGGCTCACCGGCATGCTCGCCTTTGGGCTGGTGGTGGGGCACATCCTGCTGCTCATCACCGCACGCCGCCATTTCCTCGACTTCCTGGACCCGCGCGACGAGTTCATCCGAGCGATCGCGCTCTGGTGGCTCATGGCCGGGCTCACTCTGCTCATGGTCGCCACGCTTTTGCGCCAGCGGCTTGGCATTCCTTATCAATGGTGGCGCATCGGCCACGCGCTGCTGGCGCTCTTCGTGCTGTTCGTGGCCACGGTTCACCTCTTCCGCGTGAACCACTATTCGGACGAACCTTGGAAGCTGGTGGCGTGGGTCGCGCTGGCGCTCGCTGCTGCGGCGATGCTTGGCTGGGCACGCATCGTGCGGCCTTTCCAGCAGATGCGCCGCCCCTGGGAAGTCGTCGAAGTGCGCCCGGAACGCGGCCGCGCCTGGACCATCGCCGTGGAGCCGCGCGGCCACGAAGGCATGCCGTTCGAAGCCGGCCAGTTCGCATGGCTCGCGCTCGACCAACCGCCCTACGACATCGACACCCACCCGTTTTCGATTTCCTCCAGCGCCGAGAAGCCGGGACGCATCGAGTTCACCATCAAGGCGCTCGGCGACTTCACGTCGAAGCTTGGCAATCTGAAGCCCGGCGCGAAGGCCTACGTCG
>CAZDZP010000349.1:0-2674 GCA_964509855.1 uncultured Anaerolineaceae bacterium
CCAGCCGAGGACGAGAGACGGCACGACCCGCTGGCCGGGTCTGTTCCTTGCGGAGGGCCTGTAGGAGGTCTTTCCCGCCTTGAGCCACGAAGGTTCGTCGGTATTCGAGATGTTCACGGCCACGTTGATGGGTGTACGCGACATCGCCTACGTCCGGGCTTTCGCCGAGTTCCGCCCAATCCGCGAGGGCTCCTGAGTAACGATCGAGCGCTTCTGAGGACTTCGCGGAAACCGGTACCACCACAGGGCGAGCATGGGCGGCAATCTGATTGGTGTCCGTTGGGGTCCCCGGCCGTTCCTCTACCACCACGTGAGCATTTGTGCCCCCGACTCCAAGCGAGCTGATCCCCGCACGTCGTGGTTCGCCCGAAGGCACATTCCAGGGCGATGCTGTCGCGCTGAGATAGAACGGCGACGAACTCAAGTCGATGAGCGGGTTGGGGGATTCATAGTTTGCGAGCGGTGGAAGAGTCTGGTGCTTGAGCGCCTGAACGACCTTGATGAGACTCGCAACTCCCGCGGCAGTATCCGTATGACCGATGTTGGGTTTTGTGGACACCAACCTGCAGAACTGCCGTTCGTCGGTGTCGGCGCTGAACGCTTCGGTTAGAGCCGCGACTTCGATGGGATCCCCAACCGATGTCCCGGTTCCGTGAGCTTCGAGTAGCTGAACCGAGTCGGCTGTGATGCCGGCGACGGCGAGAGCCTCTCGCACGACACGAGCGTGTCCATCAACGCTCGGCGCCAGGTAGCCGACTTTGCCGGAGCCATCATTATTAATAGCAGTGCCTCGGATGAGCGCATGAATGGGATCCCCATCGCGTATGGCATCTTGCGCTCGGCGGAGCGACACCGCGACAACTCCACTTGAAAGCACTGTTCCGGCGCTTCGCGCCTCGAACGCCCGACAGTGTCCATCCGGCGATAGAACCTCGCCTTCGCGATAGAGGTATCCGGTGCCTTGTGGAACCTCGATCGTGACGCCCCCGGCCACCGCGAGGTCGCATTCACCTGCGAGGAGCGCCTGGCTTGCCAGGTGAACCGCGACGAGAGAGGTCGAGCAGGCGGTCTGAACGTTCACGCTGGGACCTGTCAGGTTCAGCCGGTACGAAATCGTCGTTGAAAGAAAGTCCTTGTCGTTCGAAGTGTGGCGGAGCAGAAACATCCCCATCTGCTCGAGGATCTCAGGGTTAGTGAGGAGGTTTCGAAGGAGATACCCATTCATACCGGAGCCTGCGTACAGGCCGATCGAACCATCGAAGCGAGATGGAGCGACCCCGGCATCCTCCAGCGCGGCCCAGACGCACTCCATGAACTTGCGGTGCTGGGGGTCCATCAACGCCGCATCCCGGGGACCAATGCCGAAGAAGCCAGCGTCGAAGGTGTCGAAATCGGGCAACGACCCGGCGTAGGGGACGTAGACCCCATTGGTGGCTCGTTCGATTTGGCCAATCCCTGCTGCTTGTTCGTCTGCGGAGAGCTCCCGTATAGCTACCTCGCCATTGGCTACGAGGTTCCATAGCTCTTCGGGATTAGATGCACCGGGGAGGTTGCATGCCATCCCGACTATGGCGATGGCGTTTTCGTAAGTGTCACTCTGCTCGTTCATTCCGAACTCCGCGGACTACGTCCGCCTTCGAGCCTCTAGACGGCGGGCAGCAGCTGACTTCCCGTCGAGAGTTGGCCTGGGTGTGGGTACAGTATCGGCCGAATGGTTGAGAATCGGAGTCTTTTGCGAGGCCTCTATGTGCATGCTCAAGCTTGCAATGGTGGGGAATCGGAACTGGTCGGTAAGAGTCAGTCCGCTTCCGAAGATATCCAACAGCTTCCTGTGAAGCTTGACTGCGAGAAGCGAATCGCCTCCCACCTCGAAAAAGTTCTCGTCGTCGCCGACGTGCTCCACCGAAAGGATCTCACACCAAACGGAACGTATACGGTTGCGGGTGTCCGCCGTCCCCTCACCGGTTGGCAATACGAAGACTTGTGGCGGTCCAGAGGGGGGAGCAGCTTGAGAGGGCTGGACCGATTCTGACGGAACCGCACTCTTCGTCCGGGGGGCTCGCGCCATCTCTGTGAGAGTCTTCCTGTCTGTCTTTCCGTTGGGCGTCTTTGGCAATGCATCCAACACGGCGATTGACGAGGGCACCATGTGTCCCGGGAGCTTCGCTGCCAATGACCTGCGAAGGGACTCGGCGTCCACTTTTACGTTGGGCTGGGATGTCACGAATCCAAAGAGACGGTAGTCTCCAGCCCCAACAGCGCTTTCGGCTGCAACGACGACGGCCTCAGCCACGGAGTCGTCTTGCGCGATCACCCATTCGATTTCACCTGGTTCGATTCGGTGCCCGCGAATCTTGACCTGCTGATCGACACGGCCCTTGAATTCGATGGTGCCGTCCCCACGGAATCGGGCGAGGTCCCCCGTTCGATACATAATGTCGTTGCTTCCCGATTCCACGGGCACGAAGCGCTCGTTCGTGAGTTCTGGTCGCCCAAGGTAGCCCGCCGCAACGCCTTCGCCACCGATGCACAGCTCGCCGATAGCACCGACCGGAACCGGCCCAAGTTGGTCGTCCACGATGAAGATGGTCGTGTTGGCGATCGGGCGGCCGATCGGCAACTCTCCGTCCACCTCGTCCACGCGGTGGACCGTTGACCAGATTGTGGTTTCCGT
>CAZDZP010000350.1:0-2670 GCA_964509855.1 uncultured Anaerolineaceae bacterium
GCGCTCAGCTCCGACGACCACATCGTGTTCCTATCCGCCTCGGGCGAAGCATCGAGGCAGTACGCGCCCCTCGCAGCAGCGAACGGCAGCTTCGTGATCGACGACTCCAGCGCCTATCGCATGGACCCCGCAGTGCCGCTGGTCATCCCGGAAGTGAACCCGGAAGACCTCGAATGGCACAAGGGCATCGTGAGCCAGCCGAACTGCACGACCACGCCGATGGTGATGGCGCTGGCCCCCATCCACCACCAGAACCCGCTGCGCCGCATTGTCGTCAGCACTTACCAGGCGGTCGCGGGCGCAGGCGCGGCGGCGGTCGATGGACTCGCGGCGGAATCGAAGGCGGCGCTCGAAGGGCGTCACGAACCTTCCGGCACGCAGAAGCGCGAAATCGCCTTCAACGCCGTCCCCCAGATCGACGTGTTCGATGAGGGCGGCTACACCAAGGAAGAAATCAAGATGGCGAACGAAACGCGCAAGCTGCTGCACGCGCCGGACATCGCCATTTCCGCGACCTGCGTACGCATCCCGACGTTCTTCGGCCATTCGATGAACGTGTGGGCCGAGTTCGAAAACCCGGTCGACCCGGCGCAGGCGCGTGAACTCATCGGCTCGGCAGCCGGCGTGAAGCTGATGGACGACCCGGCCACCGAGCAGTACCCGACGCCGATGGATTCCGCCGGCAACGACGATGTGCTCGTCGGGCGCGTGCGCGGTGACTCGTCGCACCCGGGCGGCATCACCTTCTGGGTGGTGACGGACTCGATTCGCAAGGGTGCGGCGACGAACGTGGTGCAGGTGATCGAGGAAGCGGACCGCCGCAACCTCATCCGCCGGTAGTTCGTGGAACACGGGCGAACGGCAGCCAGGGCGGGGTTCCTGCTTTTCGGGCTGCTGTTCGCCGCGTGTCTGCCGAGCGCCACCCCCGATACGGAGACGACGCCACCGGCGACGCGAACCGCGACCGTTGGACCCAACGCGTCCCCCACGCCCGCGTTCGACTGCGATCGCGAGCTGGTTGGCGGTCGCATACCCGACATCCCGGAGCTGGACTTCGACCAACTGGTGGAGTGCCGCCCCGAGGCTGGTGACACCCACGCCATCATCCTTGCGAACGGACCCTTCCCGCACCGGCAGGACGACGAGACCTTCCAGAACCGGGAGGGATACCTGCCGCAGGACGAAGGCGGCGCCTACCGCGAATACACGATCGTCACGCCCGGGGCTTCCACTCGCGGGGCGCGGCGCTTCGTCGCGAACGGCGAGCCGGGGCGTGAGGCTTCGGACTACGAAGCGCTGTACTACACCGACGACCACTACGACACCTTCTGGCTGGTGGTGGAGGACGAGGAATGAGCCTCCCCACGGCGCTCGGCGGCGGCATCCCGGGCTTCTGCCGGCTGCGTGGTCCAGTGGACCTGGCGGCGCTGCGGGCGGCCCACGGCGAGCGTCTGTTCGTTACGGACTGCAACGGCGTCGCTTCGAAGGCAGCGTTGTTCGAAGCAATGGGTGAGGGTTTCGCCTTCCCCGGCTACGCGAGCGCCAACTGGGACGCGCTGCTCGACCTGTTTCGCGACCTGGAGTGGCTCGGCGATGGGCCGCGTTGCCTGGTGTTCGCGAGCACAGGCGCACTCTCGGCCGCCGAACCCGCCACCTTTCGGACGCTGGTCGAAGTGCTGCGGGACGCCGCGACGTTCTGGGTTAAGCAGTCCGATAACGCGACCGCCTTCGTGCTGGAACTGCCCGGTGACACCTCGGCCTGACCGTTAGCACTCCACTGCGTAGAATCAGGCCACTTCCGCATCGCCGAATTCCAACCCACCGGGGAACGCATATGCCCAGGCTCCAGACGCGCGACATCATCATCCACTACGACGAGATCGGCAAAGGCGAACCGCTGCTGCTCATCAGCGGCCTCGGCCAGGATTCCCAGGCGTGGGCGCTCAGCGCACCGGATCTGGCGAAGCACTTCCGCGTCATCACCTTCGACAACCGCGGCGCGGGCCGCACTTCGTCGCCGGACCGGCCCTACACCATCGACCAGATGGCGGACGATGCCGCCGGGCTGCTGGAAGCGTTGGAGATCCCGAAGGCGCACGTCCTGGGCTGGAGCATGGGGGGCTACATCGCGCAGGAGCTGGCGCTCGGCCACCCGGGCCTGGTGAACAAGCTCATCCTGCTTTCCACCGCCGGGACCATTGATGGCTACGGGCGCGCGATGCTGGCCAGCCTGCTGACCGTGCGCCGCACGAACATCAGCCGCGAAGGCTTCGTGCGCATGATGGCGCCGCTGGTGTACAGCAAAGCCTTCCTCGACGACACGACCCGGCTGGAACGCGCGATCCAGAATTCGGCGTCGAACGCCTATCCGCAGCAGGACCACGCCTATATCCGGCAGATCGGCGCGATTCAGCGTTTCGACGCCTCGCCCCGGCTGGGCGAAATCAAGGCTGAAACGCTGGTGCTCCACGGCGAGGACGACGTACTCGTACCGCCGCACAACGGCGAGGCGCTGGCGGCGGCCATTTCCGGCGCGACGCACACCGTACTGCCGGGCGGCCATGTTGGCGTGCTCGAAAACCCGAACGCTTACAACGAAGCGATCCTCGCGTTCCTTGGCGCGGCGGTCCCGGCGGGATAGCCCGCCATGCCGGGCCGCGCGACGGCGGT
>CAZDZP010000351.1:0-2667 GCA_964509855.1 uncultured Anaerolineaceae bacterium
TTCGTTCCTCATGGCCGGGATTGACCACCTCGGCGCGAATACAACGATGGCGCGCGCACTGGGCATAGCCAACGAGCCGACGGGAGTGGACCCCTCGCCGCTGGTTCGGGCATTGTTTACGCACCTGGCGGCGTGGGTCACAGACGGTACGGAGCCGCCCGGGAGCCGTATTCCCCGCGTTGGGAACGGCACAGCGGTTTCTCGGCAGTCGGTACTGAAGGCCGCTCGGTCGCTGCCGAACGCTTTCGTCCCGGACGACGACGCGCTACCGGTGGTTCGAGAGGTGTCCCTTGGCCCCGATGCGGACCGTGGCGTGGCTGCCTGGCCGGCGGAGTACGGGGAGCGGCGCGCGACGTTGGTTTCGGCGGTGGATGAAGACGGCAACGAAGTGGCAGGGATTCACCTGCCGGAACAACAGGTGCCAGTCGCAACGCTCACGGGCTGGAATACGCCGCGTGCGCACACCGATTTGCGGCCGCTTTCGGCCATGCCCGGGTCGCGCTTTGTCTTCGCTCGAACGGCGGACGAGCGCGTCGCCAACGGCGACCCGCGGCTATCCATCGCCGAGCGCTACCGGGACCGGGATCACTACCGGGAGCTGATCTCGGCCGCGGCGGACGGACTTGTCGCTGAGGGCTTTGTCCTCGCAATCGATCGTGACTTCGCGATTGATTCGGCGATGCAGGGCTGGGATGCGGCGATGTGCGATGCGGGCGAATAGCGTCTAGACGCGCGCCGCCGAAACGGAATCGCCGATTCGACATGGTCGAACCGGCGACGTTGAAGGCACATGGTAGCGCGTAGGGGATTCGAACCCCTGATCTCCGCCTTGAAAGGGCGGCGTCCTAGGCCACTAGACGAACGCGCCGTTTACCGACTGTATCACGGGAAATGATTTACGATCATCCGATGAAGTCCAGAATCTCCGCTTCGATTCTCGCTGTCGCCCTTGTCGGTGTTGGAGTGTTCGGCGTCGCCCGGTTCGGCGTGTTCGCGGACAGCGGACCTTCCGTGGCCGAGGCACAAGCGACTTACGCGGCGGCGCCTGCGTTGGGCGAGGAACTGCGCTATATCGGTCGTGACCCCGTCACGGGGATGCCCGCGCGCGTGGACGATCGATTCATCGCGCAGGTGGAGGAAGGGGTCGAGCGCTACGGGCTGGACGAGCGCGAGGCGGTGCCTCCACCCGAGCGAAAAGGTGAGGAGCCTGCGTTGCTTCGCGTCCCAGACTTGAACGTCGCGCATTCGACGGACCGCTATGGATTGGATGAGTTTGGGCGGCTCGATGTGCCACAGGACCGCACGACGATCGGCTGGCATCCCGCGTACAGCGATATTCCCGGCAAGGGCGGCGCAACGTTCTTGGCGGCGCACTACGAGTACCAGGGGATCCCGGGAGTGTTCTACACCCTGTCCTCGCTGCAACCGGGGAGCCTGGTCGAGCTGGAACTGGACGATGGCAGCGTGCACCAGTACCGGGTGACGTCGACCATTGACTACGAACTCGGTGTCATCGACATGGGTGCGCTCTTGCTGGGGCGCGAGGGCACGGAGAGCGTCACACTTATGACGTGTAGCGGCCCAATCAGGAACGGGAACTACCAGGAACGAACGGTAGTGTTGGCCGAACGGGTCAGTTGACGGGCTGAGCCTAGTAGCCGGCCTCAGCGATAGCCTCTGGGACGCCATAGGCGGCCCTCTGCGCCTGGAAACGCCTCACTTCGTGGCTCAGCACCAGTAAGTCGTGACGGCCGCCCTCACGGTCTTTCACGTGGTCTCGCAACAGAGCCTCAGGCCGGAAGCCGAGGCTCTCGAAAGTCGATATCGCACCCTTCTGGTCAAGCGTCATCTGGGCCATCATCTTTTCGAGGCCCTCCGAAAGGGCGAGACCGAAGGCTTCCTCGGTCAGGCGCCGGCCGAGACCCTTGCCGCGTTCCGAGGGGGCTGTGAGCACGCGGAGTTCAGCAACGTGCGCCGACCACGGGAGCTTAGAACGGGAAACGGTGGCATAGCCCACGATGCGGTTGCTTTCGACAGCGAGGATAGTGGTCGCTTCGCCACGGGCGATCTCGTCCATCCAATCGTCGACTTCGGTGTCCACGGTGATATCGCGCCTGAGGAACATGAGGTCGTGTGCGGGAAGGCCGGCGGCAAACTCCAGCATGGCCGTCTTGTCCGCGCGCTCCATGAGCCGCAGGGTGATGTCGGAACCACCAACACGGATGGTCGCCGGGTAGGTGCGAGCAGTTGAAGTCATACGGAGCGCTCCGCCAGCCATGAATCGAGCTGTGGCCACAAACGATAAATTGCGTTGCCACCTGCCACAAGGCTGACGTGACCGCCCTTAAGCATTACCTCGCGCTTATCTTCAGAACCGAGGCTCGGGATGAGCGCCTTCGCGGCGGCGTAGGGCACGATGTGGTCGTGTTCGGCAACGACGTGGATGGCGGGGACCTTCACGTTCGATAGAAGAACGGGCCGTCCGCCCAGTTCGAATTCGCCTTTGTACCACTTGTTCGCCCACTGGAGTTCCTTCATCACCTGGCGGAAGCACTCGCCGGGGAATGGAATCTGGTCGGCCGCCCAGCGGTCCACCATGCGGAAGGAGCGGACAAAATCATCGTTCCACATGTTGTCCCAGAGGCGAACCTGGCTTACGGCCTTGGA
>CAZDZP010000352.1:0-2629 GCA_964509855.1 uncultured Anaerolineaceae bacterium
ATAAATGTCGCATCTGTACTCAGTGCTATTTTACGACCATCGACGACGAGCGCTTTTCGCTGCAACCGCTCCTCGACCTGGTGGAAAAGCACGAAGCGGGTGGCCAGGGCGACGCGCCGTGGCCGCCGAACTATCCAAAGATGCCCGGCGAACCACCGCGCGTGCAGCCCAGCCGCCGCAAGATGAAGTAGCGCTCACAACGTGCTGAAGCGGAAGCGCTGCCAAACCTGGTCCGCCCACCGCTCGTTGTCGAACTGCACACCGCACCGGTGAAAGTAGCTGGCGATATTGCGCACGTCGCGTTCGAACAGCTCCCTCGCCTTCTTGTTGAACCGCGGGTCGGCGCATTGCGGCATGTCAATGATTGCCAATCGCCCTTCGTCGTAGAGCACGTTGTAGGCGGAAAGGTCCGCATGGATGCAGTTCTCCCGGAGCATCGTTTCAATGTTCCAGAGCATTCGCCCCAGCAGAGTTTCTGCCTCGTACCGATCGAGGCGCACGTCCTGCAACTGTGGAGCCGCCTCCATGCCCTCGCCAACGAACTCCATGAGGATGGCGCGCTCCGTACTGGCGATAGGCGCCGGGATGTCGACCCCCGCGTAGTTCAGGGCGCTCATCACCTCGAACTCGTGGTCGACCCACACCGACGATTGAATCTCGCGCCCAACGGATGACTTGTTGGCGACGGCGCGGGCGACGCGACCCTTGAGAATGCGGTCGCCGACTTCGTACACGTTGGCGTTGGCGAAGTTTCGCCGGTCGCGCTCGTGGTAGACCTTGGCGACGACGTAGTCTGTCTCCAGCGACGCGTCGGCGCGGCAGAGGAAGGCGGTCGCTTCCTTGCCGCTCTTGATAATCGAAATGACGTCGCTGATGAGCCCCTCTGCGATGAACTCATCGACGGCGTCGTAGCTAATGGTTTCAGCCAATTCCTTCTCCGGGATGAACGGCCCCTGTTCCGGGGCTAACGAAAAAGCCGCCTCTCGGGCGGCCACGCGTTCATTCCGTTGGGAAGGAAGAGCTAGACAGCGCGAACCCGGAGGCATTCGGACACAGGGACTACAGCGGGTGTGTTTTTTGCCATGTCGCGCCTCCTACCCGGCTCAGCCGGCTTGTTCTCCCGCTAGATTCGTACGCCGCCGCCCGTTCGTCAATCCCCCGGTCGCGGGAGTTACCGGAAGATCTCCAGCAGCTCCGCTGGCGGCGCCACCGCAAGCTGCGCGTAGACGCACTCCTCCTGCGGCTTGTCCGGGCGCCAGCGCCGGAAGGTCGTAGCGTGGCGGAAGCGATTCCCTTGCAGGTGGTCGTAGCTCACTTCGCACACGAGCTCCGGCCGGAGCCGCACCCAGCTCGTGTCCTTGCCTTGCGTCCAACGATTAAGCCCGCCGGGCGCGCGACCGTCGCCAAAGCCGACTTCCTCTTCGGTGACGTACGGCGCGAGCAACCCCACCAGGTCGCGCTTTTCCTGCGCCTTGAAGCTGCTTGTATGCCCGACGTGATGGAGCACACCCTTCCGATCGTAGAGTCCCAGCAGTAGCGACCCGACCGATTTCCCTTCCTCGTTCTTCAGCCAGCGGAAGCCCCCGACAACGCAGTCGGCGGTGCGCTGGTGCTTGATCTTCAACAGCGTCCGTTCGTTCTCGCGGTAGGTCGACTTCAGGGGCCTCGCGATCACGCCATCGAAGCCCGCCCCCTCGAAGTGCTCGAACCATTGGCCGGCCTCCTCGTGGTCGAGCGTGTTTGGCGAAAGGTAGAGAGGATGCCGCGGCTCACCCGCGTAGGCGACCAACCGTTCCCGGCGTTCCGCGAAGGGCTCTTTGCGGAAATCGGCGCCGCTGTCGGCCAGGATGTCGAAGGCGACAAAGGCGGCGGGCGTCTCGGCGGCGAGCATGCGCACGCGCGATTCGGCCGGGTGAATGCGCATCAGCAGCCCGTCGAAGTCGAGCCCGGTCGGAGTCATGATGACGATCTCGCCGTCGAGCACCGCCGGTCCCGGAAGCGCCTCAGCCAACCCGGCCTGGACTTCGGGAAAGTAGCGTGCCAGCGGCTTCAGGTCGCGACTCTGCAGGTACACGGAGGCGCCGTCGAAATAGACAATGGCGCGAAACCCGTCCCACTTCGGTTCGTAGCTCCACCCCGGTGGCTCGGGTATCGTCGCGGACGCTTTCGCCAGCATGGGCTGAATCGGCGGCTGGAAGGGTAGCTCCATGGTCATCCGGTGTTCTCCTCGACAAGCTCGCGCGCACGTTCGAACACACCGCGCAGCATGTCTTCGGTCAGTTTTCCCGTGAACGTGTTCTGTTGGCTGGGGTGGTACGAACAGAGGATCGTCGTGCCATCGCCGGTCCGCGCCTCGACGCCATGCCCGAAGGCTGGCCGGCCTCGCAGGGCCAGCAAGCGCGCCGCTGCCGCGTAGGCGAAGCTACCCAGCGCGACGACGACCCTGGCTGAATCCAGCAACGCCCATTCGCGCTTCAGGTAGGGTTCGCAGGTGTCGCGCTCTGCCGGGGTGGGTTTGTTGGCCGGTGGCGCGCAGCGGACGGCGGCGGCAACGTAGGCATCGCGTAGCTCAAGTCCGTCGCCGCGATGCGTGCTGGTGGGCTGGTTCGCGAAGCCGGTCTGCCACATC
>CAZDZP010000353.1:0-2625 GCA_964509855.1 uncultured Anaerolineaceae bacterium
CAGTCGGCCACCTTCCACGTTGGCGCGCCATCGTCTCCGGCTGGTCCCGGTTCCACCAGTTCCATCCGGAGGTTCCCATCCCCGGGCACCACGACCACCGCGCGTTCACCGGAAGGCGATGGGTTCACATAAAGAGGAACGCGCGGAGCGATGCCGCCCGCATAGTCATTGGAGAACACAAGGGCGGGAGTACCGCCGGACTTGATGTCGTAGATCTGCAGCGAACTCGTCGCACCATTGGTTTGGTGGTGCACACGGCATGACCAGAGCCGGCCGCCGCCGCCGCGAACCAGCGGCCATCGCGCCGAAAGGCCGACATCGCTCGAGGTCCACCCCCCGGGCGTCTCCAGGAAGTCCACGAGAGTGTCTCTGCGGCCTACCCCTACGAGGCGGTTCACGGCCTTCCTGCTTTGTAACGCAACTTCGCACTATATCGGTTATGAACTGTAGATCGGCCATTCGGCGTGTTTCGCCACCCTAGCGGGAGTAAAGCGGGGCGATGTGACGAATGCGTGCCCATTGGCGTTGGTAGTCTCCCTGAATTTGCACTGAAATTACACGCATCGCGCTGTTTGAGGCAGAACATCACGTTGCCGCTAGTCCGCATCCCCCATACGGTGCCCGGAGCGTATACACATTTATGGGGTTGTGCATGCCGGTTTCCCTACCACGGCACACCCGTCCCGCAGCCCTCGTGCTGTCTGGTCTGGTGCTTCTTCTTCTTATTGTTTTACCCGCCCGCGCCCAGGAGGAGGACCGTCTCCCTGCCGGCGACGCGATCATCCAGGCGGCGATGCCGCATATCGGCACGCACGGCGGCCAGTGCTGGACCTTCGTCCGGCAAGTCGTCCAGGAAGCAACGGGCAGGTCGCTCGGTTTCGACTACCGCCAGGGCTACTTTGAAGCGGGCGCCGTTGAAGTCACGCTTGAAGACGCCATTCCCGGCGACATCATCCAGATTGCTGACGACGCGCATACGGATATGTCCGCAAGCTACCTCGGACTCCACACAGCTATCGTGCTCGAGAACTTTGGCGGCGGAGTCTTCACCGTCATCGACTCGAATTCCCAGTGGGACGAGATGGTCCGCATCCGCGAAAACTACAACCCTCGCGCTTCAGCCGGCCGTTACGCCGGCATGAACGTCCGCGTATACCGTTTCGGTGGCGAAGGCACCATTCCCGAATCCGCCGCGCGAACCGTTGAGCCGACCTCGCCAGCTGGCGTGGGTGACACCGCGAGAGTCGCAGCCGGTGGCGATTGCCTGAACCTTCGTAGTGGCGCTGGCACCGGGTCGCAGGTCGTGACCTGTCTTCCGCACGGGACGCAGCTGCGGGTGATCAGCGAGCCGGTTGTGGCCGGCGTGCTTTCCTGGGTCCAGGTGGAAACGCCTGACGGGCTCACGGGCTGGGTAGCAACGACGTATCTCGAACTGGTGGACGCCCCTGCGCCCGCCACTTCCGCCGGCGACGTCGCCCCGCTCTACCCCTATCGCTCGGTCGCTCCGGGACTCAGCGCACAGTAGTTTCTCGGTAGTTCGCCGCTCCCTATGACGGATCGTGGCCTCCGCCAACGGTGACAGCAGCACCGCCCTGTCCCTACTCTGGTATCAGTCACAATTGCGTAATTGCTTAGGCGGTTGAATGGACACCACGACAGTGCGCCCGGCCTATGGTCTGCGCCCGGGTCAACAGGAAGCTCTGGAACGATGGCGCGAGGCGCTGGTAGCCGGCTCTCGCTCGGAACTGGTCGTGGTGCCTGTAGGTTATGGAAAGACGGTCATCGGCGCGGGCTCCTTCGCTGTTGCCCAACAGTCCGTCCAGGCCGATGTCTGCCTCTACCTCACCCCGACCGACGTGCTCCGTCGGCAGGTCTACGACGGCTTCGAGCGCGCGGCGACGATGGGCGGATACCGCGGCACCATCCGCAAGATCCTCGCTGAAAACGCCACCGCCCACCGGATCGCCGCCACCAACGCGAACCTTGTGGTGGCCAGCTACCAGCAGCTGGCGTCATCGCCCGGCCCCTATGTCGCGTTATGTCGCGCTCGACGCGTCCATATCGTCTGCGACGAGGCACACCACCTTGGCGAACGGGGCCGCTGGTCGGCCGCTGTTGAGGAACTGCCAGCGGTGTCGACGATCCTCCTGTCCGCTACCCCCGTGCGCCTCGACCGCGATGCCATCGCTGGCGCGCGCTACGTCGAAGATAGCGAAGGCGACCTCGTTGTTGACCCCCTCGTCGAGGTCTCCATGCGCCAGGCCTGGAAGGAACGGCGCATCCTCAAGCACCTGAACCTCCAGATGAAGGACTACGAGGTGCATCTCCGCGACGCCCAGGGCAACGAAGTTGCCTTCACAGCCTCGGAGATGGCCGAGCTACCCGACTTCGACCAGCAATGCGTGCGAGAGCAACTCCGCTGGAACGACGACTACCTCGCTCCCCTCGTGCGCGAATTCGCGACGGCACTGCAGGCGAAGCAGCGCATGATGCCAGGACAGCACCAGGGCCTCGTCTTCGCCGCCACCACGGAACACGCCAACCACCTCCAGCGTGCCTTCGCGCTTCACCACCCGTCACTGCGAACCGTCGTCGTCCACAGCGGCGCGGACCTCACCGACGCCC
>CAZDZP010000354.1:0-2623 GCA_964509855.1 uncultured Anaerolineaceae bacterium
CTGTGGCGGAGGCGAGGCGGTTGGTGAAGTTGAACATCGCCGCGACCTCCGCGATGTCCCAGATGTCCTCGTCGCTGAAGCCGTGACCACGGAGAGTTTCGATGTCGTCCTCGCTGCATTCGGCAGGCGTCTTCGTGATTTTGACGGCGTAGTCGAGCATGGCCACCTGGCGCGGTTCCAGCCCGGCGCGACGGTAGTCGTAGGTCACGCGGTCGCCCTTCACCGGGTCCTTGATGAGCGCGCGCACCGAGAATCCGTGTGCGACGAGGCAGTACAGGCAGCCGTTCACCATTGAGACGGCGACCGAGATCATCTCGCGGTCCAGCTTGCCGAGACCGGGCGTGGGCTGCATGAGCAGGTCGAAATGCTCGCGCCAGCGGTCGAAGCGCGGCCCTTTCCAGGCGAAGGCGCGGAACACGTTGGGCACGAAGCCGAGCCGTTCAGTGAGGAAGTCAAAGACCTCGGCGGCCTCCGGGGAAAGCGCGTCGCGGCCGGCGATTGGGAACCAGGAGATTCGTTCGTCAGGGTCAGTAGTCATGCCGCGCATTGAATCGCATTAGGGGGTGGTTTGCCAGAGGCGCTACTTCTTTGCCCTTCGTAGGAACTCGTCGACGCTCAGGCCCATGAGGCCAATGAGGTCGCGGACCAATCCTTCGCCGAGTGTTCGCTTGTCTGGGATCACCAGTCTCGTCGCGAACGACGGGTGCTCGTAGATCATGTGGGAGCCTCGCTTCCGAGCGAATGTCCAGCCGTCGTCCTTCGCGATGCGCTCAATCTCCCGGGCGGAAAACCCTCCCAGCCTTCCCACTACGCCGCTACGGCCATGTCGATTCGTACGACAGCCGTCTCAATCGCCGTGTCCCAGCCGAGTTCTTCGCGGTGTTCGAGCGTCTGCGCGATGCCGGCGACCAGTACGTCCGGGGATTCTTCCGGCGTGGGCTCGCCCCGTTCACGGGAGACTTCGAGCCAGAGTTCGATGGCCTCGCGGATGTTCGCAAGCGCTTCGTCGCGAGTGTCGCCCTCGCTCAACGCGCCGGGCAATGCCGGGCAACTCACGGAGTACCCGCCGGTTTCGGGGTCGGGCGACAGGATGACCGTGTACTTCATGGGTGCAGTTTACCGCGTCCCGCCATGCGAAAGGCCACCGGTGGATTCCGCCGGTGGCCGGCTTCTTCGGGCGTGATTCGCCACGCTCAAGGAGTCTACTCGGGTAGTGAATTCGCGTAGCCCGTCATCTACTGTGAGGAGCGTGAGACCGCTCAGCTACAACACGCGTACCAAGCATGACCTGTCAGATCGACAGCGCGAGGTGCTTGGCATGATCGCCACCGGGCGAACGAATCGCCAAATCGCCGAAGCACTTGATATCACGCTGGATGGCGCCAAGTTCCATGTGAGCGAGATCTTGCGCAAGCTCGATGTCGACTCGCGGGAGGAAGCGGCGACGTGGTGGAAGCAAAACCGTTCTTCGCGGGAGCGGATGCCCGGTTGGCTTTTGTGGCCGCTGGCGACAGGGCTGGGCGGTGCAGCCGCGGCCGGAGTGATTGTGCTGATGATTGCAGTGTTCAACAACAGCGAGGACCCGGCGGCCGGTCCAGCTTCCGTTAGCCCCGGCTCCACCCCGCCCGAAGATCTGACACAGGTGACGTTCATTACTATGGCGCCGTTTGTGAAATTCGAAGGCATCACCTATCGAGCAGTTGACCATGGGCCAATCTCGTTGGGGCCGGAATACCGAAGGGTCGAGGTGGAGATTCCATCAATGGTCGAAGGGACATGGGACCCCTTCGCTCCCGTGGCTGACGGTTCCGCAGCGCATGTGCCCGTGGGGACTTGGGTCCACGAGGTGGAGGGCTACAGTCCGAGCTTTCGTCTCGCCGCACGCGTAAATGGCCATCTGCAGCTTTTCGAGGTGGGCGAAAATCCCAAAGCCTCCACGGGGCGTGAACTGCTGGACATTGAAGGGAAGGTGGATTCGATCACCATCTGGAGCGATGTCAACCGGCAGGAGCCAGGCTCGAAACTGGTCACCGATCCCGAGCAGGTTGAGGTGCTCGTGGACATGATCCTCCGGTCCCCTGCGGGTGTTTCACCCCGGGACGCACCGGATGACTGGCGACCGATCGTGTTTCGGTTGCGCGATGACTCACGGTTCGAAGCGACCTACTCGCCTTCAAGCGGCTACCTCGCCCCGGGACTGCAGCTGCCGCCGGAGTTTAACTCGCTGATCGATGCGCTCGCCCCACCTTAGGCCAGCGCTTCGGGGACTCCCCTTTCGCATTCCGAAAGGGGAGTCCGTGAGTGCCGATCCGCCCCGCTACCCGCGCGGCTTCACGTCGGCGATGTCGGCCATCAGTTCGATGGCTTCCGGCTGGGTTGCGCGGATGGTGAGCCCGGTCGCGCCGGAATCGGCCCAGGGCTTGTAGCGTTCGCGGATGCGCTCGACGGGGCCGACCAGCGAGTTTTCATCGCAGTACTCGTCCGGCACGGCTTCGATGGCCTCCGCTTTGCGCCCGGCAAGGTAGAGCTCCTGGATGGTCTTGGCCTCATCGGCGTAGCCGCGGCGCACCATCATGTCGTTGTGGAAGTTCTTGTCCTTGTGGCCCATGCCGCCCACGTAGAG
>CAZDZP010000355.1:0-2615 GCA_964509855.1 uncultured Anaerolineaceae bacterium
CGCACCAGCGCCAACGAGTACCACGGGCGCGCCGTCGCCGGGCGCAACCGCCCCTGCAACAGCAACTGCTGCTGCGACACCGGCCGTTCAGCCAGCCTCGCAGATAACCTTTTGGTCAGTCCACCCGGCCAACAGCAAGGCTGCCGAAGAGGAACTCATTCGCCGCTTCGAAGCTGAGTATCCCAACATCAAGGTCAATCTCGAGACGGCTGGCGCCAACTATGCCGAAGTGTCGCAGAAATTCAACGCTGGGCTCGCTGCGCGTCAGATCCCGGACGTCGTGATGCTCTCCGATGTCTGGTGGTACAAGTACTTCCTCGCGAACACGATCACTCCCCTTGACGACCTCATCCAGATGGTCGAGGTCGACCTGGCCGACTACCAGGACCCGCTCATTGGGGACTACCAATACAACGGCCAGCAATGGGCGATGCCCTTTGCCCGCAGCACGCCGCTCTTCTACTACAACAAGGAGAAATGGGCCGCGGCCGGCCTTCCTGATCGTGGCCCAGAGACCTGGGACGAAATGGACGAATGGGCGCCACAGCTAATGGAATTGGCCGGGCCCAATGAGTACGCCTTCACCCACGTGAAGGGCGATAGCTACATCGCCTGGACCTTCCAGGGCGTCATTTGGCAGTTCGGCGGGCGCTATAGCGACGACGACTTCACTATGCTCTTGGATTCGCCCGAGGGAATCGCAGCAGGCAACTACCTGCGCAGCCAGGTCTTCGAAAAGCAGTACGCCAACGTTACTGCCAACAGCGAGTCGGCAGACTTCACGGCGGGCGCCACGGCATCCATCATGTCGTCCACCGGTGGACTCGCTGGCATCCTGAGGAACGCAACATTCGAGGTGGGGACATCGTTCCTCCCAGAGAAGGAGCAGTTCGGCTGCCCGACGGGAGGTGCAGGACTCTGCATCCCTGAAGCCATCCCGGACGAGAACAAAGTTGCAGCGATGCTCTTCCTGAAGTTCATTACGGAGCCAGAGCAGACCGCCTACTACTCCCAGAACGTCGGCTACATGCCGGTCCGCAAGTCGGCAGTCAACGGACCTCTTATGGCCGACTTCTTCGAGGAGAACCCGCAGTTCAAGACCGCGGTGGACCAACTCGCGAAGACGCAGCCGCAGGACACGGCCCGGGTTTACGTGCCGGGTGGCGACCAGATCCTTGGCAAGGGCCTGGAGCGCATGGTACTCAACAACGAGGATGCGGCCAGCGTTTGGGCCGACGTCAAGAGCGAACTCGAGTCCGTCGTCGAGAAGGACGTTCGACCAAAGCTCGGCTAAGCACAGCCGCGAACAAATCGGCCCGGGGGAGGCGAACGCCGACCCCGGGTTAGGCACACGGAGGTAGGCGTGGCCAGCAGCGTTAGTTTCGATGTGGTTTCCAAGCGCTTTGGTGACGTCCATGCTGTGCGGGAGCTGACCGTCGATGTGGAAGCGGGCGAGTTCCTCGTCCTGGTAGGGCCTTCGGGCTGCGGCAAGACGACCGCCCTCCGCATGGTGGCCGGGCTAGAATCCCCGACAGACGGGACGATCCGCATCGGAGAACGCGACGTCACTCGCGACGAGCCGCGCGAACGCGACATCGCGATGGTGTTCCAGAGCTACGCCCTCTACCCGCACATGAGTGTGTATGACAACCTTGCTTTCGGCCTAAAGCAGCGGCGCACGCCGAAAGCCGAGATCAAAGAACGCGTGGACGAAGCCGCGAGCATTCTCGGTATCGGACCTCTTCTTCAGCGCCGCCCGCGTGAGCTTTCGGGCGGACAGCGACAGCGCGTCGCCCTAGGCCGCGCCATCGTGCGACGGCCCAGCGTCTTCCTGATGGACGAACCGCTGTCCAACCTGGACGCCCAGCTGCGGCTCCGAACGCGCGCCGAACTCAGCTCACTGCATCGTCAACTCGCAACCACGATCCTCTACGTCACGCACGACCAGGTCGAAGCAATGACGATGGGAACGCGAATCGCCGTCATGGACGGTGGTGTCCTTCAACAGATTGATACGCCGCAACGCATTTATGACCGGCCTGCCAACACGTTTGTCGCGTCGTTCATCGGGAGCCCGGCGATGAACCTGGTTGAAGGCGAACTGTGCGCCACCGGTGAGACTCTCTCGTTCGTGGGCGGTGGGAGCACGTTCGCCTTGCCGCCTTCGCTCGTCCAGGCCGCAACAGCGGGTAGCCGTGTCACGCTCGGCGTTCGGCCAGAGCACTTCGAACGGCGGCCAACCTCGGGCTCCGTGAACGGGATCAGCGGAACCGTTCTTGTAGTCGAACCGCATGGCAGCGACAGCTACGTGACAGTAGACACCGGTTCAGCTGAGGTAACTGCCCGGCTCGACCCCGACGCTGGCGTTGTCCCGGGCGATCGCATCAACCTGTCGCCGGACCTCGACAAGGCACATCTCTTTGCAGCGCAGGACGGCGCGCGACTGGGCTGAGCTCGTGAAACTCGGTCCAGCAGACACGTCGGATGTTCGGTGCGACGAGAACTCAGGTGGCGGAGATGCCTGGGCACGTTGCGGGTGTAGGCAGAGGCACGCCCAGCTCGGCGGCAATCTGGGTGATCGGTCGCTCCCGCTGACGCACGAGTTCAACCGCTCG
>CAZDZP010000356.1:0-2604 GCA_964509855.1 uncultured Anaerolineaceae bacterium
ATGGCGCGGCAGTGATACATAACGTCGAACAGGGTCATTTCTTCGGGCATGGTCAGGCTCCTCCTGGTGTTTGGGATTCGAGTTTCGTCACTTCATCGACGACGCCGAGCAACACTCGGATGTCCACGCGGTCGCCGGGAGCGGCGCCCCTGTAGATGCCCTCGGCGGCAACGCGGCCTTCGCGCATGGTGTCGGGCTCATCCTTCAGTGCGTAAACAATGCGGACGTAGGGTGTGCCGTGAATGGTGTATGGCTCAACGGCGGCCAGGATCGCTTCCATGTGCGCCAGATTCTACGCTGACTCTCGCGCTACCGCGTTGGAGGCTCGGTGTTCCGGCTGTTACGGTCACAACGTGGTATCTAACGGGCGGGGGACAAACTCGTGAGAATCGCCTACATGTGGCTGCGCCAACATGTGCGGGATAGCCTTCTGCTCACGCCGCTGATTATGCTGACTGCTGGCATCGTGCTGGCCATGCTTCTGCTCGAAGTAGACGAACGATGGCGCCCGGGCCGGGAATTCCCATTCGTATTCGATGGCGGCGTGGAAGCAGCCCGTCCATTGCTCTCCACCATCGCAACTGCGACGCTCACGGCTGCCACCCTTGTGTTTTCCATCACGATGCTGGTCCTCCAGCTCGCCAGCGGACAGTACTCGCCGCGCATGCTGGGTTCGTTTCTTCGCGACCGCTACGCCACGTACTCCCTGGGTCTCTTCGCCGCCACCTTCGCCTTTGCCCTCGTTGTGCTCGCCAATACCGACAGCCCTCAAGAGGATGACACGCGCCGTTCCTTCGCCGCGTCGGCGACGGTGGCATTCGTACTCGTGCTACTTAGCGTTGGCGGGCTCGTTGCCTATGTGAACCACACGGCTCAATCGATCCGTGTGTCTTCACTCCTTGGCACTGCCGCGCGCGATACCAGCCGGGCTATTGAGAACCTCTATCCGGAAGGCGTTGGAAAAGCGCCGGAGCACCCTATCGCCTGGGAACCCACCGGCGCGGTGCGCGGGGTCCTTTCGCCGAGGTCCGGCATTGTTACGGCGATCGATGACAATGCGCTCTTCAACTTCAGCCGCGACAGGGACGTTGCCATCGCCTTGCAGCGGCGCGTAGGCGAGTTCGTTGCCGAAGGGACCGTCCTCATGCTTGTCTACGGCGAGCCAGCCGGTGAACCCGGCGATGATACGGACCTCGGTTCGGCCGTGCTTTTCAGCAAGGAACGGACCATGGACCAGGATGCAGCTTTCGGGTTTCGCCAACTCGTGGATGTTTCGGCACGGGCGCTCTCGCCCGGCGTAAACGACCCCACAACCGCGGTCCAGGCCCTGGACCAGGTGTTCGCGGCCCTGCTTAAGCTCGGGCGCCGGACCTTCCCTTCCGAAGTTCGCGGCGGCGTGGAGTACGCGTTCGAGGCGATCGGGAGCAAGCGGGCGGCTGAGCAATCGTTCGAGTGCCTGGACCGTGGCGGCACGGCGACCATCATCGGGATGATCCCGGTGGGCCAGAAGGTCGAGCTGCACGGGCCGGACTTCCTCGGTGAGAAGCGGATCCAGGGTTCGAGCATGGGTTCGAACCGGTTCCGGAAGGACATGCCGCGCTACATCGACTTCTACCTGCAGGGCCGCCTGAAGCTGGACGAGATGATCACGCGCACCGGTAAGCTCGAAGACGTGAACGAGGCGTTCCGGGCGATGAAGGCGGGCGAAGTGGCCCGGACGGTGCTGAACTTCGACTAAGAGGTTCAACACGGAGGCACGGAGGTCACGGAGTTTTTGAGGGATCACGGAGAATTGGAAGGTCGCTCGAATCGGGCGACCCTCTTCTTGTGCCCGGTTGCCGTGACGGTGGGACCGCCGCAATGCCTGCCAGATTTTCTCGTTGCATTCGAAATTAGCGACTGGTACATTCCCGGGCGCCAGCGAGGGCGCCACACTCGTTCCGCAAACACGCGGTTCGCCCAAACGAGGAGAGAACCAATGACTGACAACAGCCCCAAAGTCGTCTACCTGCGCATGCTCGATGCCTACAACGACGGGACGCCCGACTCGTATGGGTCCGACAAGTTCCTGGACCACTTCGCCGACGCTGTGATTGAGTTCCCGGCGACGGTGGGCTCACCACCGCAGAAGGGCGGGAAGGAACTCTTTCGCAACGCTCTGGAAGGAGCCAACGCTGCGTGGCGCAACCGCCACTCCGTCCTCCACGAGGTCGCAGTGGACGGCGAGCGGGTCATCGGCCGCCTCCATTGGACGGCAACGACGGCCATCGAGACCCCCGATGGCCCGGCCGGCACCCAACTGCACTGGGACTACGTCGACTTCTGCACCGTTCGCGACGGGAGAATCGTCGAATACACGTCGGTCGCCGGGCCAATCCTTCCCGAGGGAGGGCGGTAGCCCGTGAACGTTGGAAAGACAGGCAGGTTCCGCGAAAGCTTTGGAGCCGGAAGTAACGACCCGTGACCCCGCCAAAGGAGTCCGCACCATGACCTACACCCCCACCGAACAGGCCAACATCGCCGTCATTCAACGTTACATCGAGGCGGCAAACGCTCGCGACTTCGACAGCGTGATGCAGGTGTATCACCCCGACGCGGTCGTCC
>CAZDZP010000357.1:0-2593 GCA_964509855.1 uncultured Anaerolineaceae bacterium
CGATGGCGGCGGTCTCGTCGGCAAGGGTGTCGTGGGGGACAACCTTGTTCACGAGGCCGAGTTCGAGCGCGTCGTTGGCGGAAAGCATCGGCGAGAAGAAGTAGAGCTCCTTCGCCTTCGCAGGGCCGACGAGTCGCTGGAGCAGCCACGTGCCGCCGAAGTCGCCGGAGAAGGCGACCTTCGCGAAGGCGGTGGTGAAGCGCGCCTGGTCGGAGCACACGCGGTAGTCAGCGGCGAGCGCGATGCTCATGCCGGCGCCAGCCGCCACGCCGTTGACCGCAGCGATGGTGGGCTTGGGCATTTCGTAGAGCAGGCGGGAGACTTCCTCCTGGTCACGGAGCGTGCCCTTGTCCCGCACCACGCCGTTGGCTTCGCGGCTCGCCATGCCCTTCACGTCGCCGCCGGCGGAGAAGGCGCGGCCGATACCGGTGATGACGACGCAGCGGACGCTCTCGTCTTCCGCTAGCTCACGCGCGGCCGCGACCAGCGCGTTCAGCGTTTCGGGGTCGAGCGCGTTCATCGCTTCGGGCCTGTTGAGGGTGATCGTGCCGATTGCGCCGTCGCGCGTCACAAGTACTTTGTCTGACATGGGTGGAACCTCGCCGCCATAGAAATCGAACTGAATCGAAGGCTGATTCTAGCGCCGGGGGCAGCGGTCTGCTTAACGATGGGTCTCGACCCGCATCGGAGGGCTGTCGCCTGGTTCGCGAATCAACGCGAACGCGGCGATGGCGGCCACCAGCAGGATGGTGCCGATCACCGCGTAGACGGCTTCGATGCCCAGCACGGCCGCCACGCCACCGCCAGCCAGCGGCCCCGTCAACAGCGCGAGCGACTGCATGCTCGCCGCCAGGCCGAAGGCGCTGCCCTGCTTCCCTTCGGGTGTCGAGGCGGCGATGAGCGCATTCGTGCCCGGCACCATGGCGCCCTGGAAGAGGCCAACGGAAGCGAGGAAGAGCGCGAAGGCGGTGAAGGTGCCCGTCAACGCCACCGGGATGTAGAGCAGGCCCGTCATCACGGCGGCGCCGCAAACGGTGTTTCGATAGCCGAGCCGCCCGCCGATGCCGGAGACCGACAACGCCGCAATGGTGGACGTGAGCCCGATGAGGCCGAAGACCATGCCTGTGGCAGCCAATTCGCGGATGTCGAAGTCAACGGGACCAAGGCCGAAATGGACGACAGCCTGTGCCGTGGTATCCGACTGTTCGGCGGCGGAGCGGGGTTCGGCGAAACCGTCGATGCTAAGGGGCATGACGGGGCGGACGAAGGTCGTGCTCAGCCAGAGGACGTAGAGGAAGCCGAGGATGAACAGGATCTGACGTTCCTTGAGGACGATACGGAGGTTCTCGATGATGCCGGTCTGGGGGCGTTTCGGCTTCGTACCGTCGGGCAAGGGCGCCATCTCTTCCCGGCCCGGTTCGCGGACGAAGAAGTACACCAGCGCCGCGGCCACGATGTAGAGGGCGGCGCAGAAGAGAAACGACTCCCGCAGGCCGAGCGCAGCCGCGACGACGCCCCCGATGACCGGGCCAAGCATGTTCGCAACGAACATCCCGGTCTGGAGGATGCCCAACGCCGACCCGGTGCGTTCGCGTGGCGTTGTGGCGGCCACGAGCGCGGCGGCGGCGCCCATCGTCCCGGCGAAGGCGCCCATGAAGAAGCGGAGCAGCACGAGCTGCCAAACCGCCGATGCCAGGCCCATGAGCGCGATCAACACACCGGCGCCGATGAGCGCGCGCATGAGCATTGGCTTCCGACCCACGCGGTCGGAAAGCGAGCCCCAGAAGGGCGCGGTCAGTGTTAGCGAAAGGCCAGTCGCACTGGCCGTGATTCCGGTGAGTAAGGCGACCTGCGCTGGGTCCTCGACGCCGAGTTCCTGCAGGTAGAAAGGGATGAAGGGAAAGATGAAGTTCGCGCCCATCAACCCGACGAAGACACCGATCCAGATGAACAGCAGGTTCCGCTGCCAGCCCTGGTAGTCGGGTGTCGTCGTGACGGTGGTCATGCGCGGTGCCCCATGGAAACGGCGGGGGTGCGCGAGACAAGGGCCGCGCGGCAGCGCTGCCGGGGAGGTCGGTGGTCCGGTTCGTGGGAAGCGATGTCCTGAGAATGCCAGAGGCGCTGCGAACAAGGAACGCGGCACGGTCTATGCGAGCGAAACGGCTCCGTTATCCCGGCAGGGAGGAGCCCAGCGCCTCGCGGAACTGCCGAATCTGCGCAACGTGCTCTTCGCTGTGGCGTGCCCCGCGAATCACCAGGTCGGCCAGGGAGATTTCGCCGTCGGTGGCGTGGGCGCCGGTTCGCTCGAACGCCGCCTTGTCGCATTGCTCGAGCATTTCGCCAAGTGCGAAGCGGAGATGCTGGAAGAGCGCCATTGCCAGTTCCGGGTCCCGCCACAGGTAGTGGAGGCGGCGCTTATAGAGGTCCTCGTCGACGGCGGCGATGGCCGGGCTTTCTTCGGCGATGATCGCGAACATGCGCGTCGCGCGGACGATTTCCATGTCGGCAAGGTGGAGGACGATGTCGCGGCAGGACCAGTCCGAGCCGGGGGGCCGACGGTTGAGCTGACCAGCGTCCATTCCGGAGATGGCGT
>CAZDZP010000358.1:0-2567 GCA_964509855.1 uncultured Anaerolineaceae bacterium
AAAAGTCCACTGCTCTTCCGGCTGAGCTACGGGCCCACCAATAGCCTAGGGTCGCCGAACCCTTGCCGCCACTTCAGAGCTCCGCCCCTTCCCCATCCGGCCTGGTCCGTCCACCGAAACCTCCTCGTAACCATCCCGCGCTAGCCTCACCTGCGGCCCCCGTGGCACATCCGCGAACGAAGCTGAGACATGAGCACACCCAGAGTTGCAATCCATTCAGACGGCGACACCCTTTGAGCGCGAACCCTCCAGGTACACCCGGCGCCATCCTCTTCGCTGAAGACGACATAGAACTCAACGCTGGCCGTGAAGTCACACAACTCGTCGTGACCAACACCGGCGACCGCGCAGTCCAGGTCGGCTCGCACTACCATTTTTTCGAAGCGAACCCCGCTCTGCTCTTCCAACGCGAATCCGCGTTCGGACGCCGACTCAACATTCCCTCCGGCACGGCCGTCCGGTTTGAAGCTGGCCAAACCCATACCGTCTCGCTCGTTCCCTACGCGGGTACCGGACGCATCGCTGGCTTCCGCGGTCTCACCAACGGGAAACCGCTCGAAACCGCCATTGCAGAAGCACGCAAACAGGGCATCATCGCGTCCGAAGGGGATGCTTCGTGAGCTACCGCATCTCCCGCGAACGGTATTCCCACCTCTACGGCCCGACCACAGGTGACCGTGTCCGCCTCGCCGATACGAACCTGTTCGCTCTGGTCGAGGACGACCTCCATACCTACGGCGAAGAGGCATCCTTCGGGGGTGGCAAATCGATCCGCGACGGCATGGCGCAGACGAACGCGAACGTCGAATCGCTCGACCTCGTCATTACCAACGCCCTCATCATCGATCACTGGGGCATCGTGAAAGCCGACGTCGGGGTCAAGGACGGTCGCATCGCCGCCATTGGCGCGGCCGGCAACCCCGACGTCATGGACGGCATCACCCCGGGGATGGTCATCAGCGCCCACACCGAAGTCATCGCGGGCGAACACCTCATCCTCACCGCCGGCGGCATCGACGCCCACGTCCATTTCGTTAATCCGCAGTTGGTCGTCGAATCGCTTACGAACGGCGTCACCACGCTTCTTGGCGGCGGCACCGGCCCCGCTACCGGCACCAACGCCACCACCGCAACCCCCGGTCCCTGGAACATTCACCGCATGCTGCAGGCGGCCGACTCATACCCGGTCAACCTCGGCTTCTTTGGCAAGGGCAATAGCACCAACCCCCAGTCGCTCT
Source organism: uncultured Anaerolineaceae bacterium (assembly GCA_964509855.1). Classification (GTDB taxonomy): domain Bacteria; phylum Chloroflexota; class Dehalococcoidia; order Tepidiformales; family Tepidiformaceae; genus CAZDZP01. The sequence goes on from CAZDZP010000358.1 coordinate 1,239, forward strand.
GGGAGCAGCTCGAAGCCGGCGCGTGCGGCCTCAAGCTCCATGAAGACTGGGGCTCGACGCCTGCTGCGATCGACACATGCCTACGCGTGGGCGACGCCTTCGATGTCCAGGTCGCGATTCACACGGACACGCTTAACGAAGCAGGCTTTGTCGAAGACACCATTGCCGCCTTCGCAGGGCGCACCATCCACACCTTCCACACCGAAGGCGCCGGCGGCGGCCATGCTCCGGACATCATCAAAGTCGCCTCCCTGCCGAACGTTCTGCCGTCCTCAACCAACCCGACCCGGCCGTTCACGGTCAACACCGTCCAGGAACACCTCGACATGCTCATGGTGTGCCATCACCTCAACCCCAATGTGCCCGAAGACATCGCCTTTGCGGAATCGCGTATCCGCCCCTCCACGATCGCCGCTGAAGACATCCTCCAGGACCTCGGCGCGATCTCGATGATGGCGAGCGATAGCCTGGCTATGGGTCGCGCCGGTGAAGTTGTGCTCCGCACCTGGCAGACAGCGCACAAGATGAAGGAACAGCGCGGCCGGCTCCCCGGCGACCCTGACGGCGCCGACAACGCCCGCATCAAGCGCTACGTGGCCAAGTACACCATCAACCCCGCCATCGCCCAGGGCATCGCACACGAAGTTGGCAGCATCGAGGTGGGCAAGTTGGCCGACCTCGTCCTCTGGGACCCGGCCTTCTTTGGCGTGAAGCCCAACCTCATCATCAAGGGCGGCATGATCGCCTTCGCCGAAATGGGCGACCCCGGCGCGAGCATCCCCACGCCACAACCCGTGCGCTACCGGCCGATGTTTGGCGCCGAAGTGCCCTCCACGCGCAGGCTCTTTCTTTCTTCCGCCGCAATTCGCGCGGGAGTTCCGGAAACCCTGGGTCTCCGTACGCCCGCTGTTGAAGTGCGAAACACCCGCGCAATCGGCAAGAAGGACATGGTGTTGAACGATGCCATGCCAGACATCCAGGTAGACCCGGAAACCTTCGAGGTGACCGTCGACGGCCGGATTGCCACTTGCGAACCGGCCACCACACTGCCAATGACGCAGCGCTACGCACTTTTCTAGCGAACAGGAAACCGCGCGGCCAGATCCAATCATGCAATACAACAGCCCCGTCCGGGGGCTGGTTGCCGTTACCGCAAGCGTCCCCAGCAGTTCCTACGTCCGGTTTTCACCCGCCCTTACAGGGCCATTTCCGCGCTTTCGCGCAAGTCTCTCCATGTTAAGGATTGTTCACAATCGTGAATCATTTCCGAAACGACCGGTTCGTAGTGTTCCGTCACTGCCAATGCGAACAACGCCCGTGGGCGGCCGT
>CAZDZP010000359.1:0-2565 GCA_964509855.1 uncultured Anaerolineaceae bacterium
GCGGGTCTGTTCCAATTGCTCGGGCGTCGCATTGTCGCCCGCGATGAGCCGGGCGGGATCACCCGGCACCATGCGCACGAGCATGAACACCGCAAAGCTCACCAGGAGCAGAACCGGCACAACTTCCAGCGTTCTACGGAATAGGAAACTCGCCACTGTGCTCCGCCCTACGCCCGGCTGACTCTATCGAGCAACGGAATGCTCCAGTCGGACAGTTCGAAATTGGCAACGTTCTCGCCCGTCACCCACTGCACGCGGCGGTCTACCACCAGCATTACCCAGCGATTTTCGTCCCAGAGTTCGTTGAATTCCCGGTACAGGCCCTGTCGCTCTTCTTGCGAGGTGGCCGCAGCAAACCGCGCGATGAGGTCCTCGTAGTCGGGGGAAGTGAAGCCCGCCGAGTTCGGCAACCGCACCTGGAAGTTCATCAACGGCAGAGTGTCGGGGTTCAGTCCGTTGAACCCGAACGTTGTGGTGTACATGCCCGGGTAGCTCGCGCTCTGGAACTGTTCCGAGAAAGCCGCCGCGTCGGTGAGTTGCAGTTCGATGTTCAGTCCGGCTTGTTGAGCGTCCGACTGGAAGATCTCGAAGATGCGCTGCCCCTCGAAGTTCGTGCTCGCGCACATGAACGGGATTGCAGGCGTCTGGTCTGCATACCCCGCTTCGGTCACAAGCTCTCTTGCACGGTCGAGGTTGAACACGCTCTCGCGGTACCGCTCCTCGAAGGCAGGGGACGACTCGGGCCAAAGCGAGTTGAACGGAACGGAGACGCCGAGGAACACGTCCTCAGCGATTCGTTCGCGATCCAGCGAGTGGTAGAGCGCCTGGCGAATGCGCGGATCCGAAGTCACCTCGCCATTCGCGTTCATACCAATGGAGTACTGCGCCTGCAGACCCGCATCGATGTGCACCTCGAATTGGTCCTGTGACCCAAACCGCTGGAAGTCATCTGCGCTCACGTCCTTGGTCATGTCGAGTTCGTTTGCGTCGATCGCAATGGCGAGTGCCGCTGCGTCGTTGAAAACGCGATACTCGATACTGTCCAGGAGTGCGGGCGCGAAGTGGCCCTCGTGGCGCACCAGCGTGCATCCTTGCTGGGGCCGTACGTTCGTCATTTGGAATGGACCCGACCCGTTCCAGGGCTGGCCATTGCTCGGGTTTTGCACCGTTGCCGCGTCAACGATCGCCCAGTAGTGGAACACGTCGAAGATGAGATTTCCGGGGCGTCGAAGCCTGAAGAGCACGTGCGTGTCGTCCACCACTTCCGCGCTTTCAACGTAGGCAGCCGCAATGCCACGGACCTGCGAAGTCGGTGTGCCTTCGGCATTGAGCGATTCGAAGCTGTCGATCACCGCCTGCGGGGTGATCGGGCTCCCGTCGTGGAACTGGATGTCCGGCTTCAGCTCGACGGTGATCTCGGTCTCGTCCTCGTTGAATTCGTAGCTGGCCGCCAGCCTCGGCTCGAAAGTGAGGCTCGCGCTGTCGTAGCGAAAGAGCGTGTCGTTCACCGAATAGAACAGTTCCAGATACGTCGAAGCGAGCTGGTACGGTGCGCCGGACCAGAGCGATTCGATTCGGCCGCCCATCGAAAGGGTGCCGCCAGCATGTGACGGCTGCGTTGGTTCGGGCGTCTCACCCGGGGCACTCGTGGCGCCGGGTGTCGAGCCGCCGTTCGACGGCGCATCGTCATCATCGTCGCCACATGCCACACCGAAAGCCAGCCCCGCGCTGAGAGCACCGCCGACGGCGAGCGTCTTGCGGCGAGTCAGGCGGCGTTCTGCTACCTTTTGCCAGTAGTTCGCTTCATCTTGTCTTTGTGTCATGGTTCCCTCCTGAATGTTGCCTTCGTGATTGAAATGCCGGTCATGGGTGTCCCAGCTCTGGACCGGTGTTATCCGGCGGCCTGTTTGTAGGCGGCCAGCCAGTTGTCGATTGCCCGGTCCTCGGCTTCGTAGTCGAGCGATCCGCCGAAGTTCGGGTTCACTTCGTCACCGAACTCCGGGTGTTCGTAAAGCCAGCGCGCGGTGGTTCGCGTCGCAGTTTCCACATCCAGCACGTCCCGGTAGCCCAGCAGCGTGCGCGCCTTCGAAAGGTCGAGGATGATGCCCGATTTCTCCGCGAGCGGGTACGAACCGCGGCAGAGTTCCGCGGGAACTCCCACTAACTCCATCTCAGCGCCGAGTTCGTCGCAGATGACCTGGGCCGCGTGCCGCGCTGTGAGCACGCGCTCGTCTCCCGAGTTGAATGCCTGGCCGCTCGCTTCCGGCCGCACCGCCGCAAGTAAGACGAGATTGGCAAGGTTCTCCACAAAGCCGCGCTGGAAGTAGCTCATCCCGTCGTGCGGCATAGCCATGCGCGTTCGCCCCGCGAGCACGCGCTTCACGATGGCCCACTCGTGGCTCAGCGGACCGCGTGGCCCATAAACACCTGGGTAGCGCACGACCACGGCTTCGAAGTCGCCCCGGCCGTGTTGTTCGAAAAGCTGATCCTCACCGCCGGCTACTTTGCCCGTGTAGTTCGTTGCGTCGCTTTGGCGCGGTGCGAACTCCGGGATTGGCAGCGCGA
>CAZDZP010000360.1:0-2560 GCA_964509855.1 uncultured Anaerolineaceae bacterium
CACGTAGGGCATGCGTCACTGTCGCCAACGGGGTCGAGGACACTTACGCGGGGCTCTTAGTGCGTGATCATGTTCCGATAGATGCGAGACAGTCGGGGAACTGCATAGACAATTGGATCGTGCCCAAGGGTCACGGAAAGTGGACCTGCGAAGAAGAGTGCCGTGAAAGGTGGAAAGGGAGGTCTCCGATAGGATGCCGGTGTCAAACAGATACCCGTACCGGAGGCCCTCCCTGCACCACTCTAACAAGCTCTGCATCGTCACGATCCATGTCGGTTGGGAGGGCCAGGTGCGGAATCTGACACTCCCCAGCCGCAATCAACGCAGGCTCAGCAAGCTTCACCTTGAGGAGCTCAGTAGCAATGCCAAGAGGCGTCTCAAATGGTTCGATTGGCATCGCCAGCACGGCGAGAACGTGAGCCTCACCTGCCGCCATTTTGGTATCGCCCGGGAGACGTTCTATCGCTGGAAGCGGCGCTATCAACCAACAGCGCTCTCCAGTCTCGAAGACCGCTCAAGCAGGCCTTTGCACTGTCGCCAGCGGCAGTGGACAACGGAGTCGGTACTCGCTGTGCAGCGTGTGCGGGAACGCTATATTGGCTGGGGTAAAGAGAAGCTTCGCGTCCTTTTGAGCCGCGAAGGAATCAGCCTCTCGGCTTCGACCATCGGCCGCATCCTTGCCTACCTCAAGCAGACAAGGAAGCTGCGCGAGCCTCTGCGGCGAAGCCTTCGCCGCCGGCGGCAGTGGAAGCGCCAGTACGCAACGCGCATGCCCAAGGGCTACGCCGTGCGGGCACCAGGCGACCTCGTGCAGATGGACACGACCGAGATAAAGCCTGAGCCCGGCTTCGTCCTCAGGCAGTTCACAACGGTCGACGTTGTCAGCCGCTGGTCCGTGCCGACTGTCGCCAGCAATGCAACGGCGACCCTTGCCACGCGGGCACTGGAAGAGCTCATCGACCGCGCCCCATTCCCGATCCGGGCGATCCAGGTGGACGGTGGTTCCGAGTTTATGGCCGGCTTCGAAGAAGCCTGTCAGCAGAAGGGCATTCGCCTCTTCGAACTGCCACCGCGCAGCCCCAAGCTGAACGGCCGTGTCGAACGCGCGAATCGCACCTACAAAGACGAGTTCTATGACTGCTCCTCGGCCTTACCCACCGTCCGAGACTTCGCGGCAGACCTCCTCGGTTGGGAACACGTCTACAACCACATCCGCCCTCACCAGTCTCTCGGCTACCTCACCCCAGCCGAATTCCTCACCAGCTGGAACGCCAACAACCAACAGGAGGATCTGTCACGGACGTCTTGAACCAGCACAGATCCTTGCCCGACCACGCCACACTAGGTTACAGTTACTTCAGATATGGAGGTGCGGAATGGCCCGCACGGGAGCACTGAGCCGCGCTGTACGAATCGAACCGACCGGCACACGCGCCGGGGCCGCTGGCGCGGTCGCCGAGGCGATGGCTGACGAGTCCATCGAGGATGTGGTCCTCACGTTCCCCGATGGACGGACCGTCCCGCTTCCCGCCGCCCTAGCCGACCTGCTAGCTCGCACCGCGGGCGAGCTGGCGAGCGGCCACGCTGTTACGGTGTTGCCGGCCGATGCCATGCTCACACCCGCGGAGGCTGCTGACGTGCTCGGGCTGTCGCGCCCCTTCGTCGTCCGCCTGCTCGACGACGGCACGATCCCGTCGGAGCGGCTGCCACGCAGCCGGCATCGCCGAATTCGGCTCGCTGACGTGCTCGTCTTCGCCGCGCTGCGTGAGCAACGACGCGACGGTCGGCGCCGCGTTGCGGACGCCGTAGCGGACGCGGATCTCCCCTACTAAGCCGTGCGCCGGACGTTCGTCGACACCAGCGTCCTCTTCCCGTTCTCCGTCATGGACCTCCTGCTCGCCCTGAGCGAGAACGCGGTCCACCAGGTGCTCTGGACGGAACACCTGCTCGAGGAATGGGAACGGGTCATCGTGCGCGAACATCAACGGACGCCGGAGACGGCGGCATCAGTGGTTGCGGCGATCCGCGAGTCGTTCGCGGACTGCGAGATCGAGCGTGCCAGCTACGAGCACCTGATCGACGAGATGCCCGGTAACGATCCGGACGACCGTCCGCACATGGCAGCCGCAGTAGCAGCCGGCGTCGATGTGCTGGTCACGAACAACCTCGTGGACTTCCCAGCGGAAGCTCTCGCCGAGCACGGCATCCGCGTCGTCGATCCCAACACCTACCTCTGCGAGCTTCTCGGAGATGAGACCGACGAACTCGTCGCCGCCTTCCTCCGTTTGGCGTCGGAGAAGACTCGCCCCCCAAGAACCCCAGAAGACTTGCTCCAGGCGTTGCGGCGGGCTGGCGTAGGGACATTCGCTGATCGACTCTCACCGCTCATCAGCGGCCGTTCGTGACAGATAGTTACTAGCACCCGGCACCCGAACGCCCGTGCTACAGTGCTCCGAACATCGCCCCGCAGGCGGCGAAAGGGTTGTGTCAGGTGTGGGGCGTCAGAACCTTGATCGCCTTTAATTTGACGGTTTCGTCCGCGTGACGGAGGCTCCCGCCT
>CAZDZP010000361.1:0-2554 GCA_964509855.1 uncultured Anaerolineaceae bacterium
AGATCCGCATCACCTTTCGGAACGATGGCTCGTGGTCGTACATGGGCACTGACTGTTCAAGCATTCCGCGCAGCCAGGCCACGATGAATTTCGGATGGTTGGATGAGGGGGTAGTCCTCCACGAATTTGGCCACGCGATCGGCCTCATTCACGAGCACCAGAACCCTGTCGGTGGGATCAAATGGAACAAGCCTGTGGTGTACCAAGCGCTAGGCGGATCACCCAACTTCTGGAACAAGCAGACCATCGACCACAACATGTTCAAGACCTACGAAAGGCATCTGATCAACGGGACGGAGCTCGATCCGAAATCGATCATGCTCTACAGCTTCCCGGCCAGCTGGACGATTGACGGCTTTTCGGCCCCCGCGAACGAAGTGCTTTCGGAGATGGATAAGACGTTCATTGGAAGCACCGGCGGGTACCCGGGACGTCCGGTCCCGGCCCCGGACTTGCCAGCGGTCGAAGTCAACGGCGCCCCGACGGGTGGGGTCATCGATGAACCCGGCGAGGAAGACCTCTACACATTCCGGGCAAATGAGCGCGGCCAGTACACCATCGAGACCCAGGGCCGGACCGATGTGGTGACGAAGCTCTTCGGCCCGGATTTACAAACGGCGCTCATCGCTGAGGACGACGATTCCGGGGAAGGCCTGAACTCGCGCATCGTGCAGCAACTCGAGCCGGGGCGGTACTTCGTGCAGGTCCGGCACTTCAGCCGCCATCGGAGTGGCACCGCCTACGAACTCACGGTACGCACGTGAGGACGCGCAACCAGGCCAACCCCGCCGCGATTCTGCGGGGAAAGTGAGAAAGGAACGAAACCGCAATGAGCATCCTGTACATCGATCCAGCGACCGGATGGGAACTGCCCGTCCATGGTGGCGTGATCACACAGGGTTACGGGCCGGAGAACACTGACCCGAGCGTGCGCCACCTGTATCGCAAGGGGTACCACACCGGCATTGACATCGGAAGCATCCGGCTCGACGCGCCGGTCCTGGCTCCACGCGAGGGCACGGTAGCGCTGGCGGGCGTGAACGGCGGCTACGGCAACACCGTGATCGTCGACTGCGGCGATGGATGCAGCGCACTGTTCGCCCACCTGAACACCATCAACGTGAGCACCGGTCAGCATGTGTTTGTGGGCGATGTGCTCGGCGGCGCCGGGACGACAGGTGTGTCGACGGGCATCCACCTGCACTACGAGTGGCGGCGCGGATCGGACGACGTTGATCCCGTGCCGTTCCTGAAGGCGCCGGAACCGGTCGCTGCGCCGGCCTGGACCGCCGTGGTGAAAGAAGCGTTGAACCTGCGCACGGGCCCGAGCAAGAACGACCCGATCATCATGACACTCCCCGCCGGCGCGACTGTGTGCGTGGGACAGGACGGCTGGGTGCCAGTCTGGTTCGAAGGGAGAAAGGGCTGGATGTTTGCGGAGTACCTGGAGCAATCACCAGCACCGCAGCAGAGCGCGGAGCCAGCTCCTCCTAAGCGCTCTCGTTCTCGCCGCCGCCCTGCATGACCAACGAGAGCAGCGTGTTCAACGCGGAAATCGCGACGATCAGCGCTCCGGTGGACCCGGCTACCTTGCTCGAGCTGGCGGCCAACACCGCAGCAACCGTGTCCGACACATGGACAATCGGAGCCACTTTTACGGCGTGGGAGCGCTTCGGCCCCGCCCCGCGGAAGAGGTCGAATGCGATGAGGACCGTCCGGATGCCGAACATGCGCAGCGCGTAGCGCGTCACTGGCACGTCTCTTCCATCCTTGTCGAAGCGGCCAATGATCACCTGCGGGGCGAAGAGCGCTATGGCTCCGTTGATCAGCCGAATTAGGCCAAGAAGCATTCGGGCGTAGTCGCGGTAGCGTTCAGGCATTGGGTACTCCTTTTGCTGTCAGTCGAAAACTTCGTCTCCGGTTGGTTCGACGTGCGGTGTCTGGTTCATGGTTTGGCGCAGTCGGGCAAGTTCGGAGTACATGCGGCGGCGCGCACGGCTCTGGTTACCGAGGGGGCGGTGTTCCGGGAGCGAGTGCCACGGGTTGTAGGAGAGATTATGAGCGAAGGCCAGCTGCTTCTCCGTATCGAATACCTGGCGAGGGATGCGAAGCGTAGCGACCGGGACCCACGGCGAAAGACTCGCAGGCCAACGGACGGATGCATCCTCAATCGGCATGCGATGAGGGTCGGTTTGCACCTGCACTAGGATGTCGAATTCGACGTCGCGCCTGACGAGCGTCGCCGCCATCGCGTTGCGCAGATAGTGCTCGGGTGGGCGCAACGGGACCCGGGGCACCCGGCTTCGCGTCTTCAGTTTGGGACGAAATGAGTACACCATCGCCTGGCCCTCGCCGAGCAAGTACGGGACGGTACTCCAGTACTGGATCTCCAGGGGGCTCGTCTGCGTCTGGTTCCACCAGCTTTGCATTACGAGATCGAGGAGATGCGTTGCGCCGGGGCGAAAGAAGTAGAACGCGGGAGTGCCGCGAAGGATTTCCTTTTGGAGGTCGGCGTTCACCACGACGTTGGGCGTGACGAACGTTGGCGTGCAGA
>CAZDZP010000362.1:0-2538 GCA_964509855.1 uncultured Anaerolineaceae bacterium
AGGCAGGAGTGCCTCCGCCTCCATCGCGTCTACCGGTGCGCTAGGACTTCGCGATCGAAATGTCGTACCAGTTGCCCTGGGGCATGCGGTTGCAGACAACGCCCTTGGCAGTGCTGCGATGGGGCCACCATTCGTTCGAACCCCAGATCGGCAAGTAGGGCATGTCCGTCATGACCTGCGTCTGGATGTCGGCGTAGAGCTGCATGCGCGACTCGGTGTCGAGTTCGCTGCGGGCTTTAACCATCATGTCCGTGACGTCCGGGTTGTTGTACCGCGAGCCGTTGAAGCCGTTGGGCACGGTGTTGTCGGGGTGGAGGTAGTTCCAAAGGATCTGGTCGACGTTCGCCGTCGGGTAGCCGCGGGCGGTGATGTCGTGGTCGCCGGAAACGCGGCGCTGGTTGAACTGCGCGCGGTCCGCGATTTCGAATTCGAGCGTGATGCCGGCTGCGGCCAGTGACGCCTGTACGAGGGTGAGAATTTCCGTTGGATTACCCAGGTTCATGAACTTGAGCGTGAGGTTCTCGTGCCCTGCAGCGCTGAGCAGTGCCTTGGCTTCGGCGGGGTCGTACTCGTACTCGGGCACGCCGTCGAAGTACTCAGGCATCCAGCTCGGAACGATGTTCTTGGTGTACTGCGAGGTACGAGGCGCGGCCGCTTCAATGGCGCCCTTGCGGTCGACGGCGTAGGCAAAGGCCTGGCGCACACGCGGGTCGGACAGCGCGGGGATCGTCGTGTTGAAGATCCACATACTGATGCCCCACTCTTCACCGACGGAGAACTCGATGCCGTCCTTGCCTTCGAGCGAGTCGAGCGGCGGTTCCTGGCGGATGGCCATGAGCACGTCTAGTTCGTTGTTCAACAGTGCAATGGCGGCGGTGTTCTGGTCGGCAACCGTGCGCATTTCGATGCGCTCCAGCGTGGCCGGGCCGAGGAAGTAGTCCTCAAAGCGGTCCAGCATGAACCCCTGGCCGGGCTGAACATTACTGAGCATGAACGGCCCGAGCCGACCGGGTTGAACCAGTGGTCATCGCCAAGTTCAGTGACAGCCCGGGCATTCAGAACCGAACCCTGGTGGTAGTTGGTAACCTGGTGCAGGAAGTTGCCATCCGGCTGAGACAGCTTGATTTCGACGGTGGTGTCGTCGAGAGCAGTGATGGAGTCGATAAGGCCGAACTCGCGTGCGTAGGTACCGCTGCCTTCGCGGATTCGGTTGTAAGAGAAGACGACGTCTTCGGCCGTAACGACGCCGTAGTCTTTCTGCCACGCGGCGTTCTCGCGCAGGTTGATGACATAGGTCGTGTCGTCGGGCTGTTCCCAGTCACGCGCGAGGTCGGCTTCAAGTTCGGTGTTGGAGTTGTACTTCGTCAGGCCGCTGTAGACGGCGATGGCAGTGTTTTCCTGCTCGATACCGAAGATGGTGGCCGGGTCCAGTGGCAAGAGTTCGAAGTAGAACCGGGTTCGAAGAACCTGCTGATCAGCAAGCTCGAAGTCACCGGTGTCGGGGGTCGAACCGGGTGTAGTGCCAGTGCCCGGCGTTGAGCCCGCACCAGTAGTTGGCGAGGCTGCATCGTCGTCATCGTCGCCACCGCAACCCACGGTGCCAAGGATTGCTGCGGCCGCCAGACCACCGCCACTGTACTGGAGAAATTGTCGTCGCTTCATTGCTTCCCTTTTCCCTTCGCGCTATCTCGTGGTGCGCGTTGTTCCCGTGATGTGGTTTGTGTGGGTGTCAGGCGGTAACGAGCTGCTTGCCCGTCACCTTTGCGAAGTAGTCGCCAGTGATGGAGAGGTCCACCACGTCGGCGTATTTCTGATGCATGTCGAAAAGGTTCATGGCGTGCGACGCCTGCGTGCGGTCGAAACAGCACTCTTCGACGACTCCAACCTTGAAGCGGTAGGTGGCCCCATCGACCACGGTGGCGCGGACGCAACCGCTCGTGGTTTCGCCACACACGATGAGCGTGTCGATGCCCCGCGCGATGAGGTGGAACAGCAGCGGCGTGCCGTGGAAGGCGCTCGCCGCTGCCTTTTCGATGACGAGCTCGCCGGGCAACGGCGCCAGTTCGGCAACGATTTCGTTGCCCATGGAAGCTTCGTACTCCGTCAGGGGGATAGTGGGCGGCGTCGAGTCGCGGCGAGCCCACGAGGAGCTACGCGGGAAGCTTTCCAGGCCGCGCGCGTAGATGACTTCGACGTCGTTTTCCCGAGCCATCGCGAGCAACTTCACGGTCTGATCGATTGCTTCCCAGCCTTCGAGACCGCAGCTCATGGGCCACTTCTGCATTGAATCGAACAATGGTTCGCGTTCGAGACCAAGCACGGAGTAGTAATTGTCGATTACCAGTACCGCGGGCTTGGAACCGAAACCGGCAAGCCGGGTTTTGCCCCAGAGTTCGACGTGTTGCCGGTCCTGTTCAGAAAGGTATGGGTCCCAGACTGCCATTGCATCACCTCATTTCGGTGCAACGCGGAAGGCCGCGATGCACTGAAGCAAGGGTTGAATACCGAGGTTTCCGTGAAGTGACACCCCGATTTCCA
>CAZDZP010000363.1:0-2499 GCA_964509855.1 uncultured Anaerolineaceae bacterium
TCCTGAAAAGTCCGTCTCAGGGAAATATCTCATTCCTCCACGCGCACGGTATAAATGGTTCGCGATCGACCTGTCCGACCTTCGTGAAATGCCGTTCGAGGATCACGAACTCGATCGGTTTGGCGTTCAGCGCGGCGACGTTCTTATTTGCGAAGGCGGAGAAGCGGGGCGCGCAGCGATCTGGGACAGCGATCGAACGGACGTGAAGATTCAGAAGGCGATTCATCGCGTGCGGTGCAGTCCGGACCTTCATAACCGATTCTTCGTTCACCGACTGATGCACGACTACTTCAGCGGGAGGCTTGAAGACTATTACACTGGCACGACGATCAAGCATTTCACCGGTCAGGACCTCGCGAAGTACGAGATTCTCCTCCCGCCGCTGGCGGAGCAGAAGCGGATTGCGGGGATTCTGGATGCGGCGGACGCCTTGCGGGCCAAACGCCGCGAGGCCCTCGCCCAGCTCGACACCCTCCTCCAATCCACCTTCCTCGACATGTTCGGCGACCCCGTCACCAATCCGATGGGGTGGGAGGTAAAACAACTTAAGGATATGACGACGCGCATAATGAGCGGGTCTACACCAAAAGGTGGAAAGCAAGTCTACAGGGCAGAAGGGATCACGTTCTTTAGGAGCCAAAACGTCTGGCGCAACCGGATCGAATTCGATGACATTGCTTACATCGATGAGAAAATACACGGCAGTATGGCTAGGAGCAGCCTGAAGAATAAAGACATACTCATTACTAAAACCGGTAGGTTCAACACGGAGAACAGCAGTCTCGGAAGAGCGGCGATTTTCATGGGGCCGGACAATAGCGCGAATATCAATGGACACGTTTATCTCGTAAGGCTGAAGCAAGGGGAAGCGCACCAGTTTGTCTTGTTCATACTCACAACGAATGAGTACAGGAATTACATCAGAAGAGTATGCGTTGGTGGCATCGACAAGAGGCAGATAAATAAAGAACACATTGAAGAGTTCCCCCTTATTGCACCACCTCTCGACCTCCAACGCCGCTTCGCCGCCATCGTCGAATCGGTCGAGCGGCAAAAGGCCCGAATGCGCTCCCACCTCGCCGAGTTGGATGCCCTGTTCGCCTCCCTCCAGTCCCGCGCGTTCAACGGGGAGCTGTGATCGGCCATGAGCAACTTCGCTTTCCTGCCCTCCGACTTCCGCGCCATTGCGGAATCCGCCACGAAGGCGGAAGGCCACATCATGGGCGATCCCCGCGCCGCCTGCTTCCACGCCCGCTTCACGCTGGAGGCGATGGTCCACTGGCTCTACCGGCACGATGCGGCGCTGCGGATGCCCTACGACCAGAGCCTCGGGGCGCTGCTGCACGAGCCGTGCTTCCAGAACCTGCTGCCCGAGGCGGTCTTTCAGAAGGCGCGGGTGATCCAGAAGGTGGGCAACCAGGCCGTCCACAGCGGGCGACCGATCCGCCAGTACGACGCCCTGCAGGGGGTCAAGGAACTGCATCACGTCTGCCACTGGCTGGTCCGCACCTACGCGCCCGCCGCCGCAGCGCAGGAAACGGCGTGGAGCGATCAGCGGGTGCCGAAGGCTCCGGCCGCCGGCGAGGTCGTGCCCCGCAAGGAACTGGAGGCCCTGGAAAAGAAGCTGGCCGAGCAGAACGAGGCGGCGCTGAAGCGGCAGCAGGAGCGGGACGAACTGGATGCCGAGCTGCAGGCCCTGCGCGAGCAACTGGCCGAGGTCCGCGCCGCCGCCGAGCAGCAGCCGGACACGCATGACTACTCCGAGGCCGAGACCCGCAACTACCTGATCGACGTGGAACTGCACCGCGCCGGCTGGCCGCTGGACCAGACCCGCGACCGCGAATACGAAGTCACGGGGATGCCCAACGCCGAGGGCTTCGGCTACGTCGACTATGTGCTGTGGGGCGACGACGGCAGGCCGCTGGCGGTGGTCGAGGCGAAGAAGACAACCGCCGATCCGCAGGTGGGCCAGCAGCAGGCCAAGCTCTACGCCGACTGCCTGGAGCAGATGCACGGCCAGCGGCCGATCATCTTCACCACCAACGGGTATCAGACATGGATATGGGACGACACGGCCTATCCGCCGCGCCGGGTGGCGGGCTTTTATAAGAAGGACGAACTGACCCGTCTGGTCCTACGCCGGACGCAGCGTCAGGCGCTCGACGTGGCGGAGGTCAAGAACGCGATCGTGGAACGCTATTACCAGAAGCGGGCCATCGGCAGCATCTTTCAGCAGTACACCGGGGCTCGCCGCAAGGCGCTGTTGGTGATGGCCACCGGCACGGGCAAGACGCGGACGGCGATCGCACTGGTGGACGTTCTGCAGCGGGCCGGCTGGGTGAAGCGGGCGCTGTTCCTGGCCGACCGGGTGTCGCTGGTGAATCAGGCGGTGGGCGCGTTCAAGAAGCACCTGCCGGAATCCAGCCCGGTGAACCTTGTCACCGAGAAAGAGACCGAGGGGCGGGTCTACGTCTGCACCTATCCCACGATGATGGGAAT
>CAZDZP010000364.1:0-2499 GCA_964509855.1 uncultured Anaerolineaceae bacterium
GCCGACCTTCACGAAGCCTTCGAGCGCCGGTTCGGCGTGCAGCTCATCGAATCGTACGGGCAGACGGAAACGGCGGGGCTGTGGTTAAGTGATCCACCATGGGGGCGAACCCTCGGACGCATGGGCACACCCATCCGCTGGTTCGACGCATTAGTGCTCACACCCTCCGGGGCTCCCGCAGCACCGGGAGAGGTTGGTGAAATCGTCCTGCGCCCGCACGACCCGCTGCTCATGGCCGAGGGATACTTTCGGAATCCGGAGGCGACCGCAATGGGGTTCCGGCCCGGCGGCTACCACACCGGGGACGCCGGCGAGGCTGACTCCACCGGCTCGATGCGATTCGTGGGCCGGCTGAAAGACTTCATCCGGAGGAGAGGCGAGAACATTTCGGCGTTTGACATCGAGCGGGCGGCACTGGAGCACCCGGACGTCGTGGAGGCAGCGGCGCTCGCAATTCCTTCGCCACTGGCGGAAGACGACATACGCCTGGCAGTGATCCTTCGCGGAGGAACGGAAGTCCACCCACGGGAGCTCGATGCTTTCCTGGCGGCGCGTTTGCCCGTGTTCATGCGCCCGGAGTACATCGAAATCCGTGACGACTTCCCTCGAACTCCAACCCAACGCGTGCAAAAGTACAGGCTCCGGGAAGAGGGACTCTCAGCCGGCGCCTGGGCACGGCGAAGGCGGCGCATGGAGCCGCCGGCCTAGTCGAGCGCAAGATCCGCGACGCCCCCATAGCGAATGCCAGCCAGGTGAGCCATCTTGCGGTCAAACATCGTGAGATCGGAGATGGAGAGGTCGCTGAGCCGAGAGTGACCACAGGTACGAGCCAGCACCGACATCCTCCCGTCGCGTGAACCCAAACAAGAAAGCATTCGACGAGGCCTTAGTTACGAAACAGCGTCAAAACGTGTCACCGGCCATGACGGTCGAGAACGCCGAGATCGAGCGGATCTACCGCGCCTGGCGCGGCGAAGACGTGGTTGCCACAGAAGAGACCGTGCGTCGTGTCCTCCGTTCACAAAGTCGCGTTCACTGAATTGCGCGCGCGGGATTTTCTGCACGTCTCACAACGAATCGTTAGTGCATGCAAGTTGCACTGACGCTCCACTACCTTCCCCCTGAAAATGGTGCACCGCCGGTTCCGATCTGGACGCTCGCGGACCCGGACATGCTCCTTGCCTTTCGACGCAGGGTGCTGGAGGACCGGGCCGAACGATGTGACCACGCCGCCGACCCGGTTCAACAACTCATCGCCCAGTCCGACCTGGAACGAATACGCGGTCTCCTCAACGTGCTGATTCCCGATGAGCCGTCGCCGTGAAGGACGAACTTGCTACCTCTGGACCCTCCACGCGTGTATGGCGTCCAACCCCAACGGGCGACCCGCTTATGGCGATGACGCCGCGGGTCCGGAGGTTTACGGAGCTATGGATCGAGGAACGGCGCAGGCAGGTCTGCGGAGGCGTGGAATGAAGCCGGAGCGGGCCGTGGGGCTTATCCGCGTGAGCGGGTCCCGGCAAGCTGGCGAGGACCGCTTCAGCCTCGGCGCCCAGCGCAAGGCGATCGAGGACTTCTGCCAGCGAGAAGACATCGACCTGATCACGATCTTTGAAGAGCCGGGCACTTCCGCGTACACGCCAGACATAACGCGCATCCCCGGGCTCAACGAAGCAGTGCGGATGATCGAGGGTGGTCAGGCGGAGGTGCTGGTCTTCCACGAATCCAGCCGCCTGGCGCGCTCAGAGCGCCTTACGGGCGAAGAAGCCGACAGGGTGGAAGCAGCAGGCGGGCGAATCGTCAACGCCTCGATGGGCGGCCTCGACTACCAGACTCCCGAGGGCCGGATGATGCTCGGCAACGAAGCGCTCCTCAACGCCTACGCGAGCCGCAAGACCAGCCAGCATGCCAAGAAAGGGAAACAGGCCCAGTTCGAAGCAGGGCTCCCCGTCGGTGCGCTTCCCTTCGGCTACACCGCCGCGACAACCATCGACGCCAACGGGAACACGATTCGCACTCGCGCCAAACCACCGCTGGTCGTTCCCGAGGAAGCCGCCCACATCGCAAAGGCGTTCGAGGACTACGGTCTTGGAAAGACGGCTCCAGAGATCGCACGGGAATGGAACGCGCTGGGACTGAAGCCGCGCTCCGTCAGGGGCATCGACCGCTTCCAGCACCAGACGATCCGGAACATCCTCGAAAATCGCTTCTACCCGGGCTTCGTTATACACCTCGGTGAAATCCGACGGGGAATCCACGAACCAATCATCAGCGAGGAGACCTTCGCCCGGGCCCAGAAACCGAAGCGGCGTTTCCCGAAGCGGAAGCATGCTCCACCACTGGCGAAGGGGATCGCGACCTGTGCGGACTGTGGACACGCCATCTACGCGATCCATGTGCGGCGCAGCGCCAATAAGCACGACATCTTCCACCACTACTACCGGGAACCTTCCCGCGACTTCAATCGAGACTGCCCGGACTCCGCGAAGCTCTGGCGGA
>CAZDZP010000365.1:0-2499 GCA_964509855.1 uncultured Anaerolineaceae bacterium
GAAGATGCGCTCGCCGGAAGGCGAGGAGTTTCCCGGCACCGGCTGCATCCTGGAGGTGGAGCCAAACCGCAAGCTGGTGTGGACCGACGCCCTTGGCCCCAATTACCGGCCCACGCCCGAGCCGTTCTTCACCGCCGTCGTGACGATGGAGCCGACCGCCACCGGCACTCGCTACACCGCAATCGCCATCCACAAGGACCCGGAAGGCAAGAAGCAGCACGAAGAGATGGGCTTCCTGGAAGGTTGGGGCACCGTGGCCGAGCAGATGGTGGAGTACATCAAGGCGAACCTGTAGGACCGATGCCATCGCGACAGAGAAAGGGGCCTTCGAATGAAGGCCCCTTTTCGCGCGTCGCTATCCCGAATCCGCTACGGCGCGGTGCGGAAGCTGTAGTCGTTGTATTGCCAGCCATTGCTGAAGCGCGTCCACAGGCGGACGTGAACCGTCTGGCCGCCGCCCGGGAGGTTGTTGATGGTCACGCTGCGGTTCAGCCCCATCGAAGCGCCAACCAGGTTGTTGCTGCCCTGCGTTGTCCCCAAATAGAAGAAGTACTGGAGCGCGCCCGTGCCGGCCGTCCACTGGAATTGTGTGGACGTGCCGCCAAAGGTGGACCCGTTGGTGGGCGTGGTCAGTGTCGCCTTCGCGCTGGTGGTGGCAACGGGCGTCGGAGTTGCCGCAGCCGGGGAGGCGGCGGTGTAGGTGGTGTCGCGGTACTGCCAACCGGTGCTGAAGCGCGTCCACAGGCGGACGTGCACCGTGCTCCCGTTGGTCGGCAGATTCGTCACGCTGACAGATGTGCTGGAGCCCATGGACCGGCCCGTGATGTTGTTGCTGCCCTGGCTGGTGCCGGCATAGAAGAAGTACTCGAGCGCCCCGGGGGCTGCGTTCCAGGTGAACGAAGTGCTGGCGCCGGGGAGCGTCGAACCCGCGGACGGGCTGGAGATGTTGGCCGGCTGGCTGGCCGCCGCCGGGGTAGGTGTGCGCGTTGGGGTGGCCGTTGCCGCCACCGTCGCGGTGCGCGTCGGCGTGGCGGTCGCGGTGGTACCGCCGCCTGAGCCGCCGCCGGACGTGCCGTCGTTCACGGTGCCGAATTTCGTCACCCAGTAGTAGCCGTACTGGCTACCGGAAACGAACACCCGCGCGATGCCAATCTGGCGGTAGTTCGCGTTCAGCATGTTGGCGTTGTGACCGCTGGAGTTGCGCCACGCGTCAAACGCGGCCTGCGCGGTGGTCCAGTTGGTACCGGCGGCGAGGTTTTCGCCAGCGCCGGCCGGGTAGTCGCAGTCCAGCGCGCGCTGGCTGGGCGAACGGCCGAGCGAGTCGGTGTGGGAGAAGTAGCGGTTGACGCCGAGGTCGTTGCCCATCCAGTGGGCGGCGCGGTTGAGGTTGGTCGAAACCGTGAGCGCGCCGCGGCCGTTCTGGGCCCGGTAGCTATTGATGAGTGTGAGGAACTGCTGCTCGGTTGTGTCGAGCGAGAAGTCGGAGACGGTGCAGTTCGTGAGCGCGCTGGCCGGGCTCGTACGGGCGAGACCAACGCCCGCGGCGAAGACCATCGCCAGCATGAGCAACAGCGCGACAGCGGCGTTTCGCGTTCGCGGCAAATTTGCGGTTTGAGACATGAAGACCCCCTCGGATAAGTCCGGGATTCGAACGTACCGTGCCCATGACAACGGCGGATGAGAATCCGGTAAGCGGTGCGTGGATGTTGGGCAAACTTTCAGTGAACAGCCGGGCCAATTTCGGATCACAGAAAGGGGCGGCGGCACTGTTCGATGCCCTCACAGACCTCGAACGGCAGCCGGCCCAATGAAACGGTGGCTCCGCGCAACGCCGTCCGTAGCGCCCCCTCAGTCGTCCTGGGATTCCGGCGTGGGCATGATTCGGGGCGTTGGCGCCTGGATGGTCTCGGCGACGCGCAGGGTGAGGAGCACAGTACGCTCGAGGTCGATGGCGATCGCGTTCTGAATGCCGAAGGAGTTGAAGCGCAGCCGGTCCGGGTCGTTCGTTTGCACCGTGGCGGTGACTTCGAGAATTCCGCGCACTTCCTTGAAGGTCGTCTCGGCAACAGTTGCGTCAGGCTCGTAAACCTCGATGGCGGATCCGACGGCTTCGTTCACACGAAGTGTGAAGCGCGATTCGCCGGCCTGCTGGAAAGCCAGCAGGCCAATGAAGACGACGCCCACGCACGCCGCGAGGGCGGTGGCGCCCCGGGCAAAGAACACAGAACGCGTGACCGAGTCCACATGGGGCTTGAATCCCATCCAGAGGAAGACGAGCGCGGAGGACGCAGCGATCGCGGCGAAGTTCGTGATGAACAGGATGAACGCGCCTGTCGCGAGGGGTCCATTGGTGAGGGCAATGCCGAGTCCAGCCGTAGCGAGCGGAGGCACGAGCGCGACGGCAATCGCCACACCGGCCACGGAGGAAGCAACGTTCTTACGGCCGATGGCGTAGGCGCCCGCGGCACCGGCCGCGATCGCCACGAGAAGGTCAAGGAT
>CAZDZP010000366.1:0-2480 GCA_964509855.1 uncultured Anaerolineaceae bacterium
CCTCTTCCTCGGCGAGCTGTGTCCAGGCGACTTCGCCCGCCATTTCATATGCGGAGTACCAGTGCGGGCCGACGGCCATGTCGGGGATGCCGGCGTAGAGAATCGGCCGGGCGTTTTCCCAGCCGACGGCCTCGGCCAGTTCAACGGTGGCCCGGGCACGATAGGACTTGTGCCCCGTTGTGTAGGAGCGGTTGAAGAGCACGCGATCCTGCACGTTGATGAGGCCGGCGAAGGCATAGTGCGCCAGTACCTGGTCGCGGTTACGAGGGTCCTCCAGCAGGCCGAGCATGATACGGTACGCGCGTTCCACCTGGCTGCATTGGACAGCCGTAAGCCATTCGTTGAGTCGTTCGTCCAGCGTGCCCTGCAAATGGAGAGGCTCTGCCTGTTCTTCGATGTGCACCTGCGGCACGGGGATAGGCTTGTTGGGGTCGGCCTTAAACTGGCCACGGCTGTAGTGCCCGGGCATTTTGCCAAGGAGCTGATTCCAGGGGTCGAGGCCGGTCGGCACGTACCAGACGGTCTGCGCCATAGGCAGCAGTTCATAGCGCTTCCCTATGATTCCGGCGAGCTGCAGACTCACGCGCGCGCTGAGGAGGCAATGGTCGTTGTTCACGAAACGGACGACACCGTTGTCGATGCGCTGGTGGTACGGGGTGTGGGTATAGGGAGCGTGGATGCGCACCGTTTCGCGCAGCATTTCCGGGAGCGGGCGGCCCTCGCGGACCAAGTCGTAGAAGACCTCGCTAGCGCCGACCTGGTCGCGTTCGATGACGCGATCCTCCAGGCGGGAATAAAGGGTGGCGGTTTCGCGTGGAAGCGGAGTCGTGGTCGCTGTCATACCCGTTCCTCCAGGGGCCTTGCGGCGTTGGGGCATCCTAACGCTTTTTCGTCATGCGACTCAAGCGATATGTGGAAGAACGGACAACCGTGACTGCCGTACCCGCATCAGCTGCCGTTCGGCAGAGGAAACTCTTCGAGGTAGAGCTGGTACTCGTCTTCGACGTCGATCTTCAGACTTTCCAACAACCGCACAACGCCGCAATAGAACGCGATCGTGATCACGAGGTCGGTCAGTTCCTCAGCATCCAGCGACTGGCGAAGAACTGCGAAGGTTTCGCTGCTGATGGCGATGTCCCGTGTCATTTCGCGAGCGGCGAGCAGTACAGCCCGGTCGAGCATTGGGAGATTCGAGACGCCGCCGCGGGTCTCCGCGCGGATCGCATGGATGTCGTCGTCGGATACGCCGAAGTCGCGGCCAATCTTTATGTGGTGGGAGTACTCGTACTTCGATTTCGTCAGATAGCCGACCTGGAGGATGGCCATTTCCCGGAGGCGGGGATCGAGCTTGCTCTCGTTGCGAATGAACCCGCCGAGCGCACCGAAGGCCCGTGCCCCACGGGGGCTGTTCGCCAGTGCCTTCATCAGGTTGATGTCGCGGGCCAGCAGGCCCTGGTGTTCGGGTGGGAGGTCTTCTTTGTTGAGATACGGGATGCGTGCCATGGGAGTTCCTTTGGTTTCGGCTAGCCTGCGTCGGTGGAGCGTTCGGGGCCGCGCAGCGTGGCTCCGCCGTCAACGACGAGTGTTTGCCCGGTGATATACCGGGCCTGGTTGGAGAGGAGGAATCGGACCGCGTTTCCGACATCCCAGCCGGTGCCTTCGACGCCGAGCACCGATGCCTTGCGGCGGGCGTCGCGGGCGGCGTCGCTCATGCCGCGCGCGGCCACCATTGGCGTGTAGACCGGTCCCGGCGCAACGCAGTTCACGCGAATCCCGTCAGGGCCGTGGTCGACGGCCATCGCTTTGGTAAGTCCGATGACTGCCGATTTTGAAACCGAATAGGCGGTGAGGCCACGAGGACGCAGCGCCGATATCGACGCCACATTGACGATGGCGCCGCCGCCAGCATCGATCATGGCGGGGATGGCGTACTTGGAAAGCAGGAACATGCTTTCGACGTTCACCTGCATCACGCGTTGCCAGGCTTCCTGGGTTTCCTGGACGACCGACCCGCGGCTGCCGATGCCAACGTTGTTGTCGAGCAGGTGCAGGCCACCGTAGTGCTCGACGATCTGCTCCACCAGTTCCCGGCATTGTGCTTCGTTGGTGACATCGGCAGCGAAGGCGGACGCCTGACCACCTTCGGACGTGATTATGTCCACGGTGGCCTGGGCGAGCGAGAGTTCGCGGTCGGCGACGGCGACCTTGGCCCCGGCGCGCGCGAGCAGAATCGCGGCCGCGCGCCCGTTGCCGATGCCGCCGGCGGCGGCGCCTCCGCCCGAAACGAGGGCTACGCGGCCCTCGAACCCTGCGTCTCCCTCACTGCCTGTTTGGTCTGCCATGTCCGTTCTCCTTCGGGCGTCTAACGCCAGGGTTGGCCGAATGCCTCGCGTGACATTAGCTCGGCGACCGGGGTGCGGCGGTTCTTGCCCACCTTCACCGATGGCCAGCCCATCGGGATGATGGCGTGAACCGCCATG
>CAZDZP010000367.1:0-2472 GCA_964509855.1 uncultured Anaerolineaceae bacterium
CGCGCAGGAGTTCCTGTACTTCGCCTATGGCTCGAACATGTCGGCACGCCAAATGGCCGAACGATGCCCCGGCGCCGAATCCCTCGGCTGCGCTGTGCTGGCCGGCTGGCAGCTGCGCTTCGATCGCCCAAGCCGCCGCTGGGGTGGCTACGTAGCCGACGTCGTCCAGCAGGAAGGCGCCGAGACGTTCGGCGTGCTTTGGCGCGTGAACGCTGCCCACCTTGCCTCGCTGGATCACTTTGAAGGGGTCGCAACCGGCGCATATCGTCGAGAAACCGTGTCGCTGACTGTGACTCATGAGTCCGGAGCCACCGTTCGGGCCGAGGTCTACGTGGTATGCGATGCGGTTGAGCCCGGTCCCCCCTCGGCTCAGTATCTGGGCGTGATGGTCGAAGGGGCCAAGGAGCACCATCTCCCGGACCACTACGTCCAACAACTCCAGGCATTTGGACCGCCTTAGACACCCGCTTCGGCCAGCGAAAGGCGACTTGCGGGCGCCAGGGCTACGCTACTGCCAATGAGTGGCCGCGCTTCGACTGAAACCCCTCCCAACCCGACTCCCGAGAAGCCGCTGGATAAGGGCGACATTCGCCGCATCCACAGCTACATCAAGGACGAAACGGACGGGGCCGCGCTTTATCGCGCCCTCGCGAAGGCTGAGCAGGACGAACGGCTTTCGGGCGTTTACGGTCGGCTTGCCGAAACAGAGGACCGGCACCGCGCCGTCTGGGAAGAAAAGCTCCGGCGGGCTGGGCACGAGGTTCCGGCGTACCGCCGGTCATGGCGAGTGGTCGTGATGAGTTGGATAGCCTCTCGATTCGGCGCCAACTCGGTCTCGAACATCGTCTCCCGTATGGAATCCGATGCCTACCAGATGTACGACGCCGAACCTGACGCAATCGCAGCCGGGCTTCCGGCCGATGAACGTTCGCATGCCAGGCTCTTCCGGGAGATTGCGCGGGACAACGTGCCCGGGGAGGCCATCGATATCGCGGGATTCGAACGGCGCCACCAGGGCGTCAGCGGGAACGCTATCCGCGCCGCCGTCCTGGGTGCCAACGATGGCCTGGTGTCCAACCTTTCCCTCGTGATGGGTGTGGCCGGCGCAGCGTCAGGCGGCAACATTGTGATGGTCACGGGCGTTGCCGGGCTCTTCGCCGGTGCACTCAGCATGGCGCTCGGCGAGTGGATCTCCGTCCAGAACAGCGCCGAGTACTATCGCCGCCAGGTCAAAGTCGAGCGCGACGAACTCACGGAGATGCCGGAGGAAGAGCGCGAAGAACTGGTGCTCATCTACCAGGCCAAGGGCTTCGACGAGGCAACTGCCCGGCGAATGGCCGATCGCGTGTTTTCCAACAACGAACTTGCACTGGCAACCCTGACTCGCGAGGAACTTGGCCTTGGCGAAGACGATGAGGCAAACCCCTGGACCGCCGCAATTGTCAGCTTCTGTACCTTCAGCGTTGGGGCGCTGATGCCTGTCCTCCCCTGGTTCTTCCTTGACGGGAATGAGGCGATCCCCGGGAGCCTGTTGCTCAGCGGATTCGGACTCGCGGCGACGGGTGGGATTATCACTCTCTTCACGGGGCGCGGTGTCCTCTTCTCAGCCGGGCGGATGCTGTTGTTTGGCATGGCCGCAGCCGCGATTACCTACGCAATCGGGTCCGCGATCGGTGCCGCCGCCCTGTAACGTCGGATTCCCGGTTCGTGCTAGATCAGAATCTCGAGCGTCAGGCGGCCCTCTGTAGTAGTAATGAGAGTGAGCCGGTAGTCGAACCCGCCGGCGAGCGCGTCGAGCTGTTGCTGCATGCGTTGTTCGATCAGGCGGCCGATTTCCTCCGGTGCGGCAAGATTCCCAAGCCGCGCCTCGGCAACGACGAGCGACAGCTTTGCGTCCACCACTTCCGGGTCCAGCACGATGGCCGCGCGGAAACCGACCGGGTTCACGCCTACCGCGATGTTCACTTCGATGAGTCCGTTGGCCTGGATGCTGCTGACCACGTTGATGTCGGCCCCGAACGTTTCCAGCTGGCTGAGCTGATCCTGCACAATCACCGAGAAGGCAGCTTCGTCCAGCGAAAGGCGAGCGTTTCCACCGCCGGTACCGTCCTGCCCGGCGCTGGTGTAGGAGTAGTCCGGGTCCAGGCTGAAGAACATGACCGTGGCCACGACCCCGGCGATTCCGCCCATCAATAGCAAGAGCAAGGCGCGCATACCCCTGCACATTGCCTTTCCCAGCTCGCCCGAGCAACTCGAAAATTCGGGTTCCCATACGCTTGCACGTAAACGGCCGGGTGCCTGATACTTCTCCTCGGTGGCTAGAGCGAGGTGGTCCCACCCGTTCCCATCCCGAACACGGAAGTGAAACGCCTCAGCGCTGACGATACTGCCCGGGCAACTGGGTGGGAAAATAGGCCGTCGCCATTCCTATTCCAACCGCCTCTTTCAGGCGGTTTTCTTTTGCCCTTCTTG
>CAZDZP010000368.1:0-2457 GCA_964509855.1 uncultured Anaerolineaceae bacterium
GGTGGCTGGGAATGGAGCGTGTATCGCGTGGGCGCCGACATCGGCATCGAATGTCTCACCTGTAAGCGCCGCGTCATGCTCGAACGGCGCAAGTTCGAATCGCGTGCGCACAGCCGTGTGAAGGAGGCCCCAGCCACGTGACGGCAGCAGCCGGACTTGCCTCTGCCTCCGCCGAAGATCTACCGCTCCTGAAGCAGCGCCCCTTTCGTATGCTCAGCTACACGCGATTCACATCGCGTGTCGCTTCCAACGCAATCAACTTCGCCCTTGTGCTGCTGATCGTCGACGAGACCGGCCGCGCCTTCATGAGTTCCCTGCTCGTTCTCGCGCTCATCATTCCAGCTACCGTCGTGGGGCTCACCGCTGGCGCAGTCGCCGACTGGCTTCCCAAGCGGCCCATCATCCTCGTCGCCAACCTTGTTCGCGCCTTCATCTGCCTGCAGGTGGTGCTGCAGCCCGAAAGTGTTGGGATCTACTTCGTCGTGGCGATAACCATCGCCGCCGCCGGGCAGTTCGCCTCCAGCGCCGAAGGGGCCATTGTCCCGTCAATCGTCACGAAGGAGCGGTTGGCACGCGCGAACGCCATCAACCATGCCGTCGCCGGCGCCGCGCAACTCGTCGGGTTCATCGTGCTCGCACCCGTCAGTCTGCGGCTCTTCAACAACCCGGACATCCTCTTTGGAGCCTCGGTCGGACTCTTCGTTCTCGCTGGCGTGCAGGCGCTCTTCATCGGGCGGATTCACCGGCCAGCAAGGTTGGAGCTTGCGAGCGAACCTTCGGGGCGCTGGTGGGCCGCGGGCTGGCGAGAGATTCGCCGTGACCCCCAGGTGACGCGGGCAACCATTGAACTCACCCTGATATCCGCAGCCGTGATCATCATGGGTGGGCTCATCCCCACCTACATCCAGGACACACTCCAGTTGCCGGTCGAAATCGGCGCCCTCGTGCTCATGCCTGCGGCCATCGGCATTGTCGTCGGGCTGCGCCTCGCGGCATATCTCGCCCAGCGGCTTCCCCATGCGCTCCTCAGCAGCGCGGGGTTCATCGGGTTTATCGTCTGTCTGCTCATGCTGACCTTTGCAAGACCCGCATCAGAATTCCTCGGAGGCTTCGGAGCCTTTTCTTGGCTCCTCTCCGTCGAAATCGGATCTTTCGATGGCACCGGCGTGCTGGCGATGATGGTGGTCGTTCCGCTCGGCTTCTGCTACACCCTCGTTTCGGTGGCCGCGCAAACCGTCCTCAATGACCGTGTGCCGCTCCATTTGCAGGGGCGCGTGCTTTCCACGCAGGGTGCGCTCGCCGCCGTCGCATCGTCGATCCCGGTACTGATTGCCGGCGCCATAACCGACCTCGTTGGGGTCACTGCCGTCTTCGCTACCCTTGCGGTGCTCATCGGCTTCGCGGCTGCAGCGAACATGCGCGGGCGCAACACCCGCCGGCAGCATATGGTTAGTGTTGGACGTGCCCGGTGATGGGGACTCATTGACTCGCCGATCGAGCCACTCCTATCATCCCAGTGGGACGGACCGTCGCTGTGCGGAGGTGGCCGGTTATGAAGGAAATGAGTATCGAGAGCGTCCGGCTCAGCCTCATGAACTACCAGCGTGTCGTCATTCTCCGCGAAAAGGGAAGCGACCGGTATTTACCCATCTGGATTGGGCCAAGCGAAGCCGATGCGATCGCCGTGAGATTGCAGGACGTAGCCGTCGCGCGGCCGCTCACGCACGACCTGCTGAAGAACCTGATAGAGCAGCTCGGCGGCCGTGTGGCCTACATCGTTGTCAACGACCTTTCCAACGACACCTTTTTCGCGCGCATCATCCTGGACATGAATGGCGAAACCGTTGAGATCGATTCTCGTCCTTCGGACGCCATCGCCCTTGCGGTGCGCGTGGATGTCCCGATCTACGCCGAAGAGAACGTGCTCGACTCGGCCGGAGTCTTGCTGGATGAGCAGGGCGAGGGCGACGACGAGTCCGTGTCTCCGCGCAGTAGGCCCGTTGACGCAGAGGAGCTAGAGAGGCTCGGAGCCTTTAAGGACTTCATAGAAAGCCTTGATCTCTCGGATTTGGACAACCCCAAATCCTGAACGAACAGACCGTCCGGTTTCGCTTGCGCAATGCTTCACAATCGCCCTATGATGCCCGAGGCCGTGAAGCGAGGGCTTCCGAAAGTGCGACATGCGAAACTGGGTAGTTCCAGCCGCTTCGCTACTCGGTGCGGGATGGTTCTTCGCCACCTGCATCATCGTCGGTGTGCTTCTCGGCAGGTGGGGAGATTCTCAACTGGGAATCGATCCCATTCTCACGCTAGTGGGGATATTTCTCGGTCTCGCTGTCGCGTTTGTAGGTGGCTATCGCATGTTGCGACCCCTGCTTGGGCAGTCTGAGGTGGAGTCTTCAGGGAAGGGATAGCTTGATCAAAGTCGTCGGTATCTTTGTCGCTGTCCTCGCTGTT
>CAZDZP010000369.1:0-2440 GCA_964509855.1 uncultured Anaerolineaceae bacterium
GGACGTCGCTGGACTCGAGTGGATCGATCTCGATGTGCTCAGCGCGAACGAGTCCGCCATACGGCTGTACCTTCGCGCAGGGTTCATCAAGATCGGCGAGGTTCCCGACATGTTCATGATCGATGGTCGGGCGCACGCGTATACGACCATGACCAAGGAGTTGGCGAGACCTGCGTGAGCTTCGCGGACTCCGTCCCCACGTACGAGCGGCGGGCGCCCACCAGGCCGCCCGCCGCTCCTTCGTCGGGTGGAGGTTCAGTTCTCGACGCTGACCTCGAAGGTTGGGCCCGAGTCGCGACGCCGATCCCCGCGATCTCGGCGGACCGCCTCCGTTCAGCCGGGCCCGTGCGGCAAGGACAAGCTCGCGATCCTGCTCGCCCGCCAAGGCGTCACCGTGAGCGCCAGCACCGTCGGACGGGTGCTGCGCGAGCTGATGACCCGCGGCCGCATCCAACGGCTCGGATGGCGACCACAGCGCCGCTGGCGTGCCCGGCCCGCTCGCGCGCACGCGCGCCGGCAGCGACCCTTCGAACGCGCCCAACGACCAGGTGAGCTCATCCAGATCGACACCCTGCACGAGTACAGCACCCTCCGCGCGCGCTACCACTTCAGCGCCGTGGACCCCACCCGCAAGTTCGCGCACGCACGCCTCTACGACCGCGCCACCAGCGGCAGCGCCGAGGGCTTCCTGCGCGAATGCCTCGAACGCTGGCCGGACCGCATCCGCAGCATCCAAGTCGACAACGGCAGCGAGTTCCGCGGCGACTTCGAACGCGCCTGCGCCAAGCTGCAGCTCGAACTCGTCACCATCCCCCCGAGCCGACCACAACGCAACGGCTGCGTCGAACGCCTGCAACGCACCTTCCGCGACGAGCACTACGCCCACGAGCCCGCCAGCTTCGACCTCGACGGCGCCAACACCCACCTCGACACCTACCTCCACTACTACAACCACCACCGCCCCCACCACGCCCTCAACCTCCAGACCCCCATGGCGTACGCTCACCAAAGGAACCCCCCACCAACGAGCCACGGGACCTGAACCGATACAGGTGCTTGCAGAGGCTCTTCGGATCCGCGTAAGCTCTTGGAGGCCGCACAAGGCGAGGCCGAGCGGCTTCGCCGTCTAGAATCCGTATCGCTAGCCTTGCGGACACCGCTCCGCCCTCTGAAGACAAGCCAAGCGACGAGCACTGCCTCGATCTTGGCCTCTGCTTCCTCATGATGGAGCGCAACATGCAGTCTACAGGCCGTCAACCTTGTCCTGTTCGTTTCGGTCGCGCAGCACCAACAGTGTCAGTTCGCGATGTAGACCGAGCCGTGGCCTTCTACACGGACGTACTCGGCTTTTCGAAGGTCTTCGAGAACGGAGACCCCGTCGGCTTCGTGATCCTCGAGAAGGATGCCGCCGAACTTCACCTGTCGCTGCACAAGGGCCACAAGCCGACGGTTCAGAACGTCGCTCACCTGATGGTCGAGGACGCGACAGCCTTGTACCAACACCTTGAAGAACACAAGGTCAAGATCGTCAAGTCCATGCGCGACGCGAACTTCGGACTGAGGTGTTTCGTGTATGCAGACCCGGATGGAAACCGCATCGACGTGGGTCAAGACTTGTAGCCAAGACGCCGAGGGTACCGGCGTGGGGCCCCGACGGTGCCTTCGGAACCTTCGACGGCGCGCACGCCCTTGTTGCCGCAGGGATGCGCAAGTCCGGGATGCGCCCGTAGTGCCGGGTGTTGCCCGTGACGAGGTCCAAACCGTGGTGCAGGGCGGTGGCCGCGATCTGGAGGTCGGCGTCGGCGAGGGGCTGACCCCCCGTCCGCGAAGTCATGTGGAGGGACTCCATGGCCTCCGCGCGCGTGATGGCGAACCCCTCGCTCAAGCTGGGCACCAACGGCGGGTCACCAAGCCCGGGCGGGTGGTACGCGGTACCTGTTCGCCCGCCCGGGCCGGGCGTCCTGCCGGTGGCGCCCGCGTTAGGACGACGAAACACACGATCTGCGCCAGCAACGGATCACGCAGGACGAGGTTGAGCGGCTGACGTATGGGTTGCCTTCAAGCAACCTTTCTCGGCGGCTACGTTGGCGGTGCCTTTCGCAAGTCGAATGTGCCACAGATGCGGGGTACGGTATAGGTGACGGCAGCATGAATCCTTGGTCTCTGTCCCGGGATGTTGACCGGGTGCAGGTCCTATTCCAATGATCTAGACAGCTGCACAAACACAAGCATACCCTCGCCGTCACCAATTCGTCTTCAGGTCGTCGCATTCGAACTTCCGGTTGCGGGATCTTGACGACGACAGGTTATTATCAGTTTGGCTGCATATCGGCGCGGCTGACTCGAAGCCAGCAGTCGAGAGGGCCAATCGCAAGCAAAGAGCACGATCACTGGAGTCCAATGATGTCAGACAGGTTCTTCGCTCCCAATGGAACCCGGA
>CAZDZP010000370.1:0-2425 GCA_964509855.1 uncultured Anaerolineaceae bacterium
CTGCTATACTGCAAGCTCACCGTTCTGTAGGCCGGTACTTTGGGAAGAATTTCACAATCTGTCCCATGATTGTGTGGGGGTACTCCTATATCACCATCACCGGCCAGCAGGCAGACCACTGACGGGGACGAAGCATGACAGTATCGCGAGCGCCCGGGCCCGGCGGCCTCTATCGCCCAGAACTTGAGCACGACAGCTGCGGTGTCGGATTCATCGTGCACTTGAAGGGCCAACGCTCGCACAAGCTCGTGCAAGACGGCCTCACAGCGTTGGAAAACCTCAACCATCGCGGAGCCACCGGTAGCGAAGCAAACACCGGCGATGGCGCCGGCATCCTGCTGCAACTCCCCCACGAGTTCCTCCGCCACGAATGCGCCCCCCTCGGCATTCGGCTGCCCGAACCGGGCCACTATGGCGTGGGTATGCTCTTTGCCTCCCGCGACCCCCGCGCGCTCGACCAGGCAAAGGCGCTCCTTTCCGCGATCGTCGAAGAAGAGGGCCAACATCTGCTCGGCTGGCGGGTGGTTCCCATCAACAACGAGCAGTTGGGCGAAACCGCCAAGGCTTCAGAGCCGATTACCCTGCAGGCCTTCATTGGCCGCGGCGGCAGTATCTCCTCGGAAGACAACTTCGAACGATGTCTCTACGTCATCCGCAAGCGCTTCGAAAAGTCCATTGGGCGTTGGGGAATCAAGGACGATGAGGCGTTCTACTTCACCAGCCTTTCGGCCCGGACAATCGTCTACAAAGGCATGCTGACCGCCACCCAGTTGCGGGAGTACTACCCGGACCTCACCGATCGCCGCATGATCAGCGCGCTCGCGATGTTCCATTCGCGCTTCAGCACCAACACTTTCCCGAGCTGGGACCGAGCGCATCCCTACCGCTTCATTTCCCACAACGGTGAGATCAACACGCTGCGGGGCAACATCAACTGGATGACGGCCCGCGAGGCGATGTTCGAATCGCCGAACTTCTCGCGCGTCAACAAGATCGTGCCCGTTATTCAAGAAGGCGGTAGCGACACAGCGGCGCTCGACAACGCCCTGGAACTGCTGGTCATGGCCGGCCGGCCCGTTGCCCACGCCATGATGATGCTCATTCCCGAAGCGTGGAGTGGCCATGAATCCATGAGCGCCGAGAAGAAGGCGTTTTACGAATACCACAGCGCCCTCATGGAGCCGTGGGACGGCCCGGCCTCGGTGGTGTTCACCGACGGCAAGGACATCGGGGCGGTTCTCGATCGCAACGGTTTGCGGCCTTCCCGCTACTACGTGACCAAGGACGACCTCGTCGTCATGGCGTCCGAAGTGGGTGTGATGGAGTTGGAGCCCGAGCGCATCCTGACCAAAGGCCGTCTCGAGCCAGGCAAGATGTTCCTGGTGAGCCTCGAACAGGGTCGAATCATCGACGACGCCGAGCTCAAGAACTCGCTGGCCAGCGCCGCGCCCTACCAGGAGTGGATCGATAGTCACCTCGTCCCGCTAAGCGACCTGGCTCCCGCGGAGGAGCCGCAATCGCTCGATGCCAAGGACTTGCTGCGCCTGCAGATGGCATTCGGCTACACCATCGAGGACCAGAAATACATCGTTGGGCCGATGTCCAATAACGGCGAAGAAGCGCTCGGTTCCATGGGCACCGATACGCCCCTTGCTGTTCTTTCGGACCGTCCGCAGCCGCTCTACAACTACTTTAAGCAGCTCTTCGCCCAGGTCACGAACCCTCCGCTCGACGCTATCCGCGAAGAGATTGTGACGTCCGTGAAGACGCTCGTCGGTCCGAAGGGCAACCTGCTCGACGAGACGCTGCACGACATCCAGAACCTCAGCCTGGAAACGCCGGTCCTCACCAACGAGGAAATGGCTCGTGTGAAGGCGCTGAAGTCGCCCGAGCTCCGCACGGAGACTCTTTCGACTCTCTTCCCGGCAAAGGCTGGACCCGCAGGGCTTGAACCGGCGATGACCGACCTCTACGAGCGCGCGGACCGCGCCATACGAAACGGCGCCAAGCTTCTCGTGCTGTCGGACCGGGGCGTGGACGCTGAGAACGCCGCTATCCCCTCGTTACTGGCAGTCGCCGGTCTCCAGAACCATCTCGTTCGTGCCAAGCGGCGCGCTCACGTGGGCGTAGTGCTGGAAACGGGAGAAGCGCGCGAGGTCCATCACTTCGCGCTGCTCATCGGCTACGGCATCGACGCGGTCAACCCCTATCTCGCCATTGAGACCATCAAGGGAATGTACGCCGACGGGATGCTGACGGCCGGCCTCGACATGGATGAGGCCGTGGCCCACTACGTAAAGGCGATCAAGAAGGGCGTCGTGAAAGTGATGTCCAAGATGGGCATCTCCACGGTACAGAGCTACCGGGGTGCGCAAATCTTCGAGGCCATCGGACTCGGAGAAACGCTCGTCGACCGCTACTTCAC
>CAZDZP010000371.1:0-2411 GCA_964509855.1 uncultured Anaerolineaceae bacterium
TGCAAAGTCTTCGGCGTGGAGCCGCGGCTGGGGGTGCACGTCCAGGGGCTCAAGTCGCTCGACGACGGCTTCATCCCGCCGGTGCTCGACGAAGAGGTGTTGGACGGCAAGATCCTCGTTGGGAACCGGCATGCGTTCTCGCACGCGCGCCGGGCGATGCTGGCGGAGGGGATCTTCGGCGGCATTTCGAGTGGGGCGGTGCTGCACGCGGCCGCCCGCCTGGCCAGCCGGATGGATCACGGCAACATCGTCATGATCTTCGCCGATGCGGGCTGGAAGTACCTCGGGACTGACCTGTGGTCGGCTGAGGATGACCCGGATGTCGACCTCGCCGAGGACCCGCTCGACGACATTCTCTGGTGGTAGGCGGCGGTTACGCCCGGCGGTCCATCATCTCCAACACGGTGTTCGCGACCGACCAGTAGCGCGCTGTGCCCTGCACGCGATGCTTCTTGCTGAGCGCGGCGACGGGGTCCGTGGTCGCGGTTTGGCCGATGGGGAGAAGCGTCAGCAGTTCTCGTTCGCGCACGGCGGCGACGCCTTCGAGGCCGCGCAAAGTGTCGGCCATTGGCGCGGGGATTGGTTCGCGAAAGAATATGACGAAGGAGCGAAGTGCGGTGTCGTCGTAGCTGCCTGGCGGGAGTGCGGCGAGGGCTTCGGCCAGCTCGTCGCGCGTCCGAAACATTGCGGGAACGTTCTTCAGCCCCCGTTCCACGAGTGCCGCTTCCAGTACGGTCGCTGCCTCGTCCGGCGGCCCTGGCCATTCGGCAACGATGTTGCCGGTCTGCACGTAGGTTTCGACGTCGCCAAAGCCGAGCGATTCGCACAGCGCGCGCAGGTCAGCCATCTTGATGCGATTGGCTTTGCCAACGTTGATGGCGCGAAGGAACACGGCGTAGAGCACGCTGGAATGGTAGCCGCGCGGGGCGAAAAGCCACAGGGGTGGCGTCGCAGTGCCACCCGGCTAGTTGGCATGGCCCATTCGTCCCTGCATGTGCAAGCGAGCGGCGCGCATACTGGATGCGCCAGGCGGGACGCCGCCCGGGAGGTATGCGATGAAGAGGCTATTGCTGGCACTCGCGATGTTGGTGGCGCTAGTGCCACTGACGGCGTTGGCGCAAGGGAACGATGACGAAGGCGATGAAGATGGCCTGTTGCTTCGTATCAACGGGACGGTTTCGCTGCCCGAGGGCGACATCGTGAATGTTGCGGTTGCCATCAATAGCGACATCACCGTGCTGGGGACGATCCGCGACGCCCTGATTGTGATCGAGGGCGACGCGGTGGTCAGCGGCGTCGTCGAAGGCGAGATCACCGTGGTCAACGGGACGCTGACGCTCGAGCCGGGGTCCACGGTGAACGACGTCTCGCTCGTGCGGAGCGAACTGGTCGAAGAGCCCGGCTCCACGATCACCGGGGAGGTCGACCGCACGACCCGCTGGGTGTTCTGGAGCACGGGCGCGGCCATTCTCTTCGGTATCGCATTCTGGCTGGCGATGACGATATCGCTCGTGCTGGCAGGTTTGTTGTTCGCGGCCATCGGCGGGCGTCAGCTCAAACTGGCAAGCGCACTCATGACCGGTGCGCCGGGACCGTCGATTCTCAGCGGCGTCATCGCTTCGATCGCGCTGCCGCTTGTGGCTGTGGTCGCAATCGCGACGCTCATCGGCATCCCGTTCGGACTCGGCATTCTGCTGGTGCTCATCCCATCGATCGTGTTCCTCGGCTACATCGTGGCGGCGAACTGGTTCGGCACACTGCTGCTGAACCGGGCAATGCCGGACAACGGGAGCATCCACCCCTACGCGCAGGTGACGGTGGGCATCATCCTGTTGCAGTTCCTGCTGCTCATCCCGGGCGTAGCGCCGGTGGTGTTCCTGGTCGCGGGCATCTGGGGCGGGCGCGCGCTCATCTGGCTGGCGTGGTCGAACGTGCGTAACCGGCCCGCGGAGGTGGCGACGCCAGTTGTACAGCCTCCGGCTCCGCCGGCCGCTCCGGCGAGCTAGTCAACCACGCCCACACCTTCCAGCCATAAGTCCCGGCTATGGCTGATGCTGCTGCCATTGACTAGATCGAGGTTGTCCCGCAGGCGTACAATTCAACAGCACGTGCACATAGGGCGGCCCCGGCCCAATTTTCAGCACCCAGGATTCAAGGAACATGGAAGAAGTAGTCATTGTTGATGGCGTCCGCACCGCTATCGGCCGGTTCCAGGGCACGCTCAGCGATATGCAGGCCCACGAACTCGGCACCGTCGTTATTAAGGAAGCGCTCGAGCGCTCCAAGCTCACCGGCGACGACGTCAACACCGTCATCATGGGCATCTGCGGTCAGGTCGGCGAAGCCACCTACATGTCGCGCCACGCGAGCGTGAACGCCGGCCTGCCCTACACCGTGCCGGCGATGAACGT
>CAZDZP010000372.1:0-2395 GCA_964509855.1 uncultured Anaerolineaceae bacterium
GGTGGGGACCGACGAGCAGTTCCTTAGTCTCCAACAGCGACGCGAGCGGGAGCTTTGCCATGGACCGGGCGTGGTCCATCACCCGGTCGAGGAAGCCTTCGTCCGGAAGGACTTCCAAGACCAGCCAGTCGGCCTTGCATTGTTCCGACGACCACCACTCGGCCCCCATGAGGAAGCGCGCGGCCGCCTGGGGACCCATGATGCGCGGGAAGGTGTAGGTGCTCGCACCCTCAGCGGTGAGGCCGAGCGTGGAGAAGGGACAGCGGAGGCGGGCGCTCTCCGCCATGAAGGCCGTGTCTGCGAGACCGACGACGGTTGCTCCCCAGCCCACACCGAGGCCATTCACCGCCACGATGAAAGGTTTAGGGAAATCGATGACGACGTCCACCAAACCGCGGAACCCGTAGCGGTAGGTGCGGCCGGAAGCGGGCCGCCCGCTGAGGTCGGCCCCTGCCGAGAAGGCGCGGCCCGCGCCCGTGAGAACCACGACCTTCGTGGCCGGGTCGTCCCGGGCTTCGATCATGCGCTCGGCCATGAGTTCGAACTGGTCCGGATTGAAGGCGTTGAGCACTTCGGGACGGTCCAGCGTGAGCAGCCGAATGCCATCTGTAAGTTCGGAACTAATCACTGTGCGAGCTCCTATACCGTGCGGCGTTCCCCGGATTTCCACGATTCGTAGGCGGCATCGATCACGCGCATGTAGCGCACGCCATCGGCGAAGCTGGTCAGCGCAACCGGTGCACCGTTCAGCACTGAGGCTGCGAAATCCTCTTCCACGCGCCATCCGCGGTCAGTGCCGGGGTCCGGCTCGATTGGCTGGCCGGGCTGGCCGTGGGGGATCAGTTCGGCCTGGTCGCCGACGCGCCAACGGATTGTCGCCTTCGACCCGAACACGGTGATCCCGTTCGGGTCGCCGCCTGCGGCCACGCTACTGAAGTTGTAGGTGATGCGCGCCCCTCGCGTAAGTTTGCCCGTCACGACGTAGATGTCCGGCACGGTCACGGCCGCTGGCGACCCGGTCTCGGGGTTCGTGCGTTCCGGGACGACAATGTCCCCGTCGGCCTGCACGTAAGCGTGGTCGCCGAGCCAGCGGTGGATCACCTCGATGAAGATGCCGAACATCATCACGTTCTTGCCGGAGTAGTCGGCCCGCATTCGCCAGTGCAGCGGAGCCGCGCGGTCGAGAGCCGTGGGGTTCAGAACGCGCACCGCAACTTCGTGGATATCGCCAAGGGCACCTTCGTCGATGAGCCGTGTGATAGTTGGGCCGAGCCGAAAGTCGAAGGGCGCGGGTACGAGCTGGGCGACCTGGCCCGGGTGGCGCTCGCTGGCGGCGAGCATGTCCTGGGCTTCGGCGAGGTCCATGGCCATGCGCGCTTCGCAGAGCACGTGCTTGCCACCTTCGAGCGCCATGATGGTGTACTCGCGGTGCTTATATGGCCAGGTGCCGATGCAAATGGCGTCGATATCCGGGTCGGCGCACATCGCTTCGGGTGTGTCGAAGATGCGAGGCAGCCCGAACTGGTCGGCGACGCGCTGGGAGCTTTCGCGCGAGCGGTTCACGACGGCCGTGACCTCCACGCCGGGCACTTTGCGGAATCCGGGGATGTGCTGGGATGCGGTGTTCGCGCCAGCGCCGATCAGGCCAATGCGCAGGGTCATGATGTGAAGCCTCCGAGGGGTGTGGGGCGAAGGCTACCGGCGCAACCGTGGAACGACAATTCGCAGGGCAGATGCTCGTCCCCGCACGTCACCACTGCTAGCTCGCAGACTGGTATCGGCTGTAGTCTTGGCCCGCGAGGACAGGGGGCCAGTCCGTGATCGACAAGGTTGTCCAGAGCTTCGACGACGCGGTCGCCGACATTGAGTCGGGCGCGATGCTCCACATTGGTGGATTCGTGGGGCTGGCCGACTGGCCTTCGTATCTCATTTCGGCCCTTGCAAGGAAGAACGCGACGGACCTCACCGTTTCGTGCTGCAACATGTCGGGCATCGGACCTGACTCACTCGCCAAACTGAGTCCTGAGGAGCGGCGCGGGTTTACAGGCATGGGCCAGGCCGGGCCGGACCACGTGACGGTGGCGTTGCTCGTGGAGCGCGGCCAGGTTCGCAAGGGCATCACGACGTTCGCGGCAGCCATGCGAGGCACCACCCGCAGCGCCTTCGAGGCGAAGCTGGCCGCAGGAGAGCTGGACGTCGAACTCGTCAGCCAGGGGACGCTGGCCGAGCGCATCCGGGCGGCCCGCGCCGGGATTCCCGCCTTCTACACCCCGGTGGGCGCCGGATCGTCCTGGGCGACCGTCAGCGAGACGCGTGACTTCGACGGGCAGACCTGCGTATTGGAGCGCGCGCTCCACGCCGACTTCTCGCTCATCCGCGCTTCCGCCGCGGACCG
>CAZDZP010000373.1:0-2382 GCA_964509855.1 uncultured Anaerolineaceae bacterium
GCCAGTTCGTCACGCCAGACGCCATCAACTTCATGGCGAAGTACGGCCGCGGCCTCATTTGCATCTCGCTCACTCATGACCGCGTGGAAGAGCTAAAGCTGCCGATGATGTCGACAGACAACGACAGTCACTTCGGCACGCCGTTCACCGTGTCCGTCGAAGCGAGGACGGGTGTCTCGACCGGCATTAGCGCGGCCGACCGCGCCCGTACGGTGCAGGTGCTCATCGACGCACACACAAAGCCCGAAGACCTCGTGCGGCCGGGTCACATGTTCCCGCTACGCGCCCGCGATGGTGGTGTGTTGGTGCGTGCTGGCCAAACCGAAGCGAGCCTCGACCTCGCGCGGATGGCGGGCCTCACACCGTCGGCAGTGATCTGCGAAATCATGAAGGCCGATGGCGAAATGGCCCGAATGCCCGACCTCGAGCGTTTCGCGCGCCGCCATGGGCTGAAGATTCTCACCACCAACGACCTCATCGCCTACCGGCTGCACACCGAGCGTCACGTGCACCGCGTGGCCGACACGCTGCTGCCAACGCCTTTCGGCGAAATGCGAATCCTTGGCTACAAGAGCGACTTCGAACCGGGCGAGCACGTGGCGGTCGTAAAGGGCCCGATCGACCCCGAAGTCCCGGCGCTCGTCCGCGTGCACAGCGAATGCCTGACCGGCGACGTGTTCGCCTCCATGCGCTGCGACTGCGGCGAACAGAAGGACACAGCGCTGCAGATGATCGGCGAGCAGGGCGGCGTCTTCCTCTACATGCGCCAGGAAGGGCGCGGCATCGGCCTGCACAACAAGCTTCGCGCCTACGAACTGCAGGACCAGGGGATGGACACCGTGGAGGCCAATGTCGCCCTCGGCTTTCCGGAAGACCGCCGCGACTACGGCGTTGGCATGCAAATCCTCGTGGACATTGGCGTGCGCAAAATGCGGCTGATCACCAACAACCCGAGCAAGCGCGCGGGGCTGGAAGGCTACGGGCTGGAAGTGGTCGACCGCGTGTCGATCGAGACCGAGCCGAACAAGTTCAACGTGCGCTACCTCGACACCAAGCGCCGTCGAATGGGACACCTGCTCGCGGGGCTCGAACAACTGGCCGGAACGGGGAAGTAGCGATGACGACATTCGAAGGCGCCGTTGACGGCGCAGGATTACACGTGGCCATCGTGGCCGCGCGCTGGAACAGCTTCGTCACGGAGATACTCCTCGAAGGGGCGGTGGCGACGCTGAAGGAAAAGGGCGTCAGCGAAGACGCCATCCATACCGTTCGCGTGCCGGGCGCCTTTGAAATCCCGGCGGCGGCGCAATGGGCGGCCGTGTCGGGCAAAATCGACGCAGTGATCTGCCTTGGCGCGGTCATTCGCGGCGAAACGGCGCACTTTGAGTACGTCGCCGGCGGTGCGCAGCAGGGCATCCTGCATGTCACCCACGCGACTGGCGTTCCGGTGGTCTTCGGCGTACTCACCGTGGATACGGTCGAGCAGGCGATGGAGCGCGCTGGCGGCAAGCATGGCCACAAGGGCGAAGAAAGCGCGCTGACCGCCATCGAAATGGCGAACCTTCGCAAGCAGCTTTCGAAGGGGCTTTAGGCCGAAGACCTACTGGGAAGCGGCCGGAGCTAGGTATTCTTCTGCCCCCCAGCCCGTCGCGCCCTCACCCGCGAGTTCCCACCACGTGAGGTCGTTGGCCTCCATCGGCCCGCCGGTGACGGTCATTGCAGAGCCGTCGGCGAGGCAGGCCACTATCTCGTTCTCCGTACCGGCATCCCGGCGAATGTTCAGGCATTCACCCGTATCGACTATGGTTACCGACATACCGACCGCCAGGACCCCCGGCTCCGAAGGCGTTGGTACCGCG
The DNA here is from genome assembly GCA_964509855.1 of uncultured Anaerolineaceae bacterium. Lineage (GTDB taxonomy): Bacteria > Chloroflexota > Dehalococcoidia > Tepidiformales > Tepidiformaceae > CAZDZP01. The sequence continues at coordinate 1,860 of CAZDZP010000373.1, forward strand.
GGCGTTGGCTCGTCCGGCGCGTCGGGCGTCTCGGCGGCGGGCGGCTCGTTAGAAGTCTCGGTCGGTGACGAATCCGCGGGGGTGGGTTCCGGCGTCGTGTCCGGCGTGGTGGTTTCTTGCTCATCGCCGGGCACGGCGGCGGTGTCATCGTCGCCACCGAAGAGCGCGTCCGCGGCGAAGATGACGCCTACCGCGACAGCGATCGCCAGCAGCCCGGCAACCGGGATGTACCAGAAGCGCAGAATGCCGCCGTCGCGGTAAAGCTTCATGTGCTCGACCGAAGGGGTTCGGCCCTCGCCGCCGGTGTAGCGGCCACGGTTGGCGCGCGGCGGCGGTTCGATGACCACGGGCGCTGGCGGCTCTTTCGCCGCACCAGCATTCGGGCGCGACTGGCCAATCATCGGTTCGCCGCCTGCGGGGACTACCGGGCGGGGGGCACGGCCGGGGTCGCGCGGCGGAGCGGAGGAAGGGCGAGCGACGGGTTCAACCTTTTCGACCGGGTCACGCGGAGATTCCAGCCCAC
>CAZDZP010000374.1:0-2381 GCA_964509855.1 uncultured Anaerolineaceae bacterium
CCTTTTCGCTCGCGGGCGAACTGACCGAAGGCGGCATCAGCTGGGTCACCCCGCCGGAACACATCCGCGACGTCGCCATCCCGGCACTCAAGGAAGGCGCCGCGAAAGCCGGCCGCGCCGACGTGCCACCAGCCGTGGTGCACGTGCCTATCGTTGTTTCGACCGACGAAGAGGCGGTCTACCAGCAAGCCATCGCGCAGATGGGCTTCTACCAGCGGCTCCCCTTCTACCGCGCCATGTGGCTGGAAGCGGGCTACGAAGACGCCGCCGGCACCGAGTTCACGAAGAAAATGTTCAACGCCCTCGTGGTCCACGGCGACGAACAGCAGGTGGCCGACCGCATCCGCGCGCTCCCCTCCTTCGGCGCCAGCGAAATCATCGCCATGCCCCTGCTCCTCAAAGACGACCGCGAAGCCCGCGACCGCACGGTGAAACTGCTGGGAGAGCTGGCGCAGGGGGCGTAGGGGACCCCGTTGGTCCATTCAAGGAATTCTGGAAAGAACGTGTAAGAAACGCGGGACCCGGCTGTCTTATCCCTACGGGCGCACCAACAAACCCAACGCCCGTGGGAGAAGACCAGTGAAAAAGCTCGCAGTTCTTACCATCGTCGCCGCCGTTGTTGCCGTCGCGAGCTTTGCTCCCGTGCGCACCAGCAACGCCAATCCAGCGGACGATCATGCCGCCATGGATGTCCTCTTCGATTCGAAGCACGTCGCGCTCCCCACGAGCGGCCTGGTCGGCAAAGCCTATGTGAACGGCAAGCTCTGCGGTGAAGGCTTGATGGATGGCGCCAGTGGCACCTGGTACAACGTCGTGTTCATTGTGAAATCGCAAACCATAGAACCTGGTTGTGGCTATGCCGGCGCGCCTGTGCAGCTGGTTGTGAACGGCTACGTCCTTCGCGACCCGGCCCCCTTTGCCCCGGCCAGCGCTGTTCCCTTGATCAAGCACAAGACGACGCTCGTGCCACTTCCCAAGGCGACCTTCTATGGCACGGTGGAAACGCCGTTCGGACAGCCTGCCGCCGGAACCAGCGTTGCCGCCTACATCAACGGGACGCTGTGCGCCTCCGGAAATGTCTTTCACCACACCGGTCAGGCGCACTACATGCTGCAGCCGGTGGCGGCATCACCCGCTCCTTACGGCAAGCAGAATTGTGGCTTCCAGGGTGCGAAAGTCGACTTCTACGTCGGCGGCCAGAAGGCCAGCGGGCAGGGCACCTGGAACAACCAGACGACGCTCAATGTGTTCAACCTCTTCGTCTCGTATGGACGTGCCGAACGGGGCCGCTAACCGAACAGTCCGGACATCCACTCGAAGGCCGCCCCACCGGGCGGCCTTCCTGGTGTGGTACCCCCACCGTTGACAGTTCCCCTGGTCACCGAACGTGTAAGAACCGCGGACCCCGGCTGTCTTACTCATACGGGCGCACACCAAACCCAACGCCCGTGGGAGAAGACCAGTGAAAAAGCTCGCAGTTCTTACCATCGTCGCCGCCTTTGTTGCCGTTGCGAGCTTTGCTCCCACGCGCACCAGCCACGCCTTTTCCTCCGGTAACTACGCTGCCATCGACGTCATCTTCACTTCGAATCACATCGCGCTACCAACCAGCGGACAGGTCGGCAAGGCGTACGTGAACGGCAAGCTCTGTGGCGAAGGCTGGATGCATGGGGCCAGTGGCAACGTCTACGACGTTTACTTCCTCGTTCAGTCGCAGACCATCAATCCCGGGTGTGGCTACCCCGGCGCACCGGTGCAGCTGGTCGTGAATGGCTACGTTCTTCGCGACGCCGCGCCCTTCATCGCGACCACGAATAACGTCACCACCCACAGCACCACGCTCGTGCCACTCCCCAAGGCGACCTTTTACGGCACCGTAAACACCACACTCGGTCAGCCCGCCGCCGGCACCAGCGTTAGCGCCTACATCAACGGCACGCTTTGCGCCTCTGGCACTGTCTTCCACCTCACCGGCCAGGCGCATTACACGCTGCAACCTGTCGCGGCATCACCGGCGCCTTACGGCAAGCAATATTGCGGCTTCCAGGGAGCGAAAGTCGACTTCTACATCGGTAACCTGAAGGCCAATGGGCAGGGCACGTGGAACAACCACACAACGATGAACGTCTTCAACCTCTTCGCCTCATACGGCCGGGTAAGCCCGGGCCGCTAACGAAACCGCCGACCCACAAAGGAGGCCGCCCTACCCGGGCGGCCTTCCTGTTGCATCAAACGTAGCCGCGCTTCCGGCGGAGCGCTGGGAAGCATTTACGTCTGCGGGATCCCCTCCTCGGCCCCTACCCCAGCGCCTCCGCCAACGTCCGCGGCGCGAGCATCGCGCACTTCACGCGGGCGGCGAGCTTTGCCACTCCCTGCAGCGC
>CAZDZP010000375.1:0-2338 GCA_964509855.1 uncultured Anaerolineaceae bacterium
CAGTAACGGCGATTGGCGCGCTCCAAAGAACGCGGGCGAGCTTGCTCCCGGAAGCCAGAACTAGGCCCGTCACTAGGTCCCTGCTCTCTGTCTCGACTTCGACAGCCTCTAGGCACACGTAGGGCGCGTTTGAGCCGTCCCTGACGGTGTTCGTCGGGGGTGGGGGTGTCGGGGATTGGTGTGACTAGGCTTTGGTGGGTCTGGGCAGGTCCAGGAAGCGCTTGGGTGGCTTGAGGTCTAGCGCGTCCAGCACGCTCTTCACGCTCTTGGTAAGGGTGCTGGTTTGGGTGATGATGCCGTGCTGGCTGCGGTGTTGACCGGCCATCAATGCCCACAAGTCTTGCTTGAGGTTGCCCCAGGTGTCGCGGGTTTCGTTCTCGATCACGCGGATGAGCAGCAGTGCCAGCCAGCAGAGCAGCACGTGCGCCTGGATGCGCTCGCGCTTGTGGTGGTAGACGGGTCTGACGTCGACGGTGTGCTTGAGGTCGCGGTTCACGCGTTCGATCTCGTGCAGTTGCTTGTAGCCCATGGCGACGTCCTCGGCCGTGAGGTGGTCGTCGTTGGTGCTGATGAGGTACTTGCCGTCGAGGTGGGCTTCGCGGGCGATCTTGGCCTTGTCCAGCGCGAGCTTGCCGCCCTTCATCTGGCGAACGTAGCGCCCAAACGTCGAGTGCGCCCGCAGTTCACACGTCGCCTTGTGGTGCGCCTCCCCAGCGAGCTGCCGGAGGCCGGCGAGACGGCGTTCGGTCTCGCGGATGATGTCGTCGCGCTTGAGCTGGTCACGTTTGGCTTCGGCGGGGTTGTGCACGATCACGAACCGCCGCGCGGTAACGCTGCCCTGGTTGATGATCACTTCCTTGATGCGCAAGCCGTTCTCGAGCGTCTTGTACCTGCCCTGCCGCTTGAGCGCCTCCGGCGGCTTGCCATCCTTCCCGAGGCGCATCTTCTCGCCAATAATGAAGGCGTCGCCGGCGCCCTGGAGGGTCTTCCTGTTCTCTTCACTGTTGAAGCCGGTGTCCATGACCATCACCAGGCGGCCGAGCTTCCACTCGTTCAGGTCACGCTTGATCTCACCGATCACGGTGGCGTCGACGGTGTTGCCGGGCCACACCCAGCACCTGACGGGGATGCCGTCGCGGGTGACCGCGAAGCCGATCACCGCCTGCGCCAGATCCGGCCGGGAGTCCTTGCTGTTCCGGGAGCGCTTGCGCAAGCCGCGCCGAGCGCGCTCGGCGACCGCCAGATCGACCGCGTCCAAGCTCGCCGCGGCGGCACCGCTGTCGCCACCCGCGCCGGCGGCGGCGTCCTCGTCGTCCTCCTCGCCCTCGTCGTCCTTGAGCACCACCTCGTCAGGATCCTCGCCCTCGATCTCGAAGTAGGTGCTGGTGGTGTCGATGAACAGCACGTCGACCTCCAAGTTGAAGAGGTTCCGAACGCTCCAGAACACCTCCCGCTGGATCTCGTCATGCGCCTCGAGCAGGAAGTCCATCGCACGGTACAGCTGCTGCACCTCCACCTCCGGGAGGCCCGGGATGAAGGCGCGCTCCCCGACCCAGCGTTCGGCCGCGAGCTTGCTCCCCGGATCCAGCGCCCGCTGCGCCACCAACGCGAACAGCAAGCGCTCGATGGGGGTACCGAACCCGCGACCAGAGAGGCTCTTGCGCAGCGTGCGACCGATCCCCAGCCGTTCCCACATGGCGTCGAGCACGAACGCGCCACCGTACGTCTTGGCGCCCAAGAACTCGAACGGCGCCTCCAGGCCGTGCTCATCGCGGATGGCTTGCGCCCGGTCGGCATCCAGGTACCGCAGGATGCTCTGCACCAACCGCTCGAGTGCCGCGGTGTCCAGCTGGTCCTTGCGGCCGAAGCCGTACAGCACCCGCGTCTTGCTGCCCCCATCGATCCACGCGTTGTGCACGAGCTGCACGTACTCGACGCGGTTGGCGGTGACGGTACGCAAGAACACTGTACCAGCAGGATATCACACACCGGCTATCTAGGCAAGCCTAAGGCGCTACGGCCGTGTAACTATGGCTTCTGGCGTTTCGCTAGCTCACCCAACGCGACAACCCCGTCAGACGCGCATCAGCCCCCGCGCCTGTGACCATCAGCCGTCGAACATGAGCCGGAGGAGAAGGGCGACCGCCACCCAGTGCTCTCCGAGCGGCGCAACGTCGTCGTGATCGCCGACGAGGCGCACCGTAGCCAGTACGACTTCATCGACGGTTTCGCGCGGCACATGCGCGACGCGTTGCCGAACGCGTCGTTCATCGGCTTCACCGGTACGCCGATAGAGCTGACCGACGCCAACACGCGCGCGGTGTTTGGCGACTACATC
>CAZDZP010000376.1:0-2333 GCA_964509855.1 uncultured Anaerolineaceae bacterium
TGCCCCGGCGGCAGCGTCACCGCTGGCCTCGCGATGTTCGACACCATGCAGCTCATTCGCCCCGACGTTTCCACGGTCTGCATCGGTCTCGCCGCCAGCATGGGCACGGTCATGCTCACCTCCGGCACCAAGGGCAAGCGCTACGCCCTGCCGCACAGCACCATCCACCTCCACCAGGTGCTCGGCGGCGCCCAGGGCCAGGCCTCCGACATCGAGATCCAGGCCCGCGAAACGCTCCGCCTCCAGAAAGTGCTGCGCGACATCATCCAGCGCACCACCGATCAGCCCATGGAGCGCATCGAGCGCGACACCGACCGCGACTTCTGGATGGACCCCATCGGCGCCAAGGACTACGGCCTCATCGACGACATCCTCGAGCGCCCGGGAACGGCGATTCCATCTGCCAACGGTACGGCGAGCTAGCCACCCGGCGGCGACAACGCAAAAGAGGCGACTTCTTGGAGTCGCCTCTTTTGTTTGGCGTCGTTCTGAGCCGCTAACCCGGCGCGGTGATCCGGTCGGCGCCCATGTATCGCTGCAGCGCCTCGGGCACCGCAATCGACCCGTCTTCCTGCTGGTAGTTTTCCATCACAGCAATCAGCACTCGCCCAGGTGGCATCCCCGAACCGTTTAGCATGTGTGGCAGACGCGTGCCAGCGTCCGGCGCGGGCCGGTAGCGAATGCTCGCACGACGCGCCTGGAAGTCGAGGCAGTTCGAAACCGAACTGACTTCCATCCACTCCCCCTGGCCCGGTGCCCAGACTTCGATGTCATAGGTCTTCGTCGCGTTGAATCCCACGTCGCCGGAGCAAAGCTGCACAACCCGGTACGGCAATCCCAGCAGGTCCGGGAGTGACCGCGCGCGGTCCACGAGCAGTTGGAACTCTTCCTCGCTCTTCTCGGGTTCACAGAAGGAGAACATCTCCACCTTCTCGAACTGGTGGACGCGCTTGATGCCCCGCACATCGCGTCCCGCGCTCATCTTCTCGCGCCGAAAGCACGGAGTGTGCGCCACCATGCGGATCGGCAACTGACCCGCCGGGATAATCTCATCGCGGTACAGGTTCACGAACGGCACCTCAGCGGTAGGCGAGAAGAAGTAGTCCTCCTCCGCGTCCCGGTACAGGTTGTCGCGAAACTTCGGAAGCTGGCCCGACGCGTAGAGCGAGGCCTCGGTCAGCATGGCCGGTAGGTACAGCTCCTCGAATCCCGCGCGGATGTGCTCATCGACAAAGAACTGCGTGAGGGCGCGATGCAGCCGGGCGATTCCGCCGCGCAGCACGAAGAACCGCGATCCCGACATCTTCACGCCACGTTCGAAGTCGATCCCTCCGAGTTCCGGCCCGAGATCCCAATGGGCCTTTGGCTCGAATCTGAACGTAGGTAGCTCGCCAACCGTATCGATGACGATGTTCGCGCTGTCGTCATTCCCATCAGGCACGGACGGGTCGAGCACGTTTGGTACTTCGAGAATCAACGTGTCCAGTTCGGTCTCGGCCGTTCGCAACTCCGTTTCGAGTTCGTCCAATTGGCCACCAAGTTCTCGCATCGCGGCGATTCGCTGGTTGCGTTCGTCGGCGTCCTTCGTCTGCCCGATTTCCTTGCTGGCGGCGTTCCGCTCGGCTCGCATCGACTCCACTCGTTGAAGCACCGCACGCCGCGATTCGTCCAACTCGAGGATCCGGTCGATCGGCGCCTCCGAGAAACGCCGGGCCATATCCGCGCGAACTCGAGCTTCGTTGTCACGTATGTACTGGGCAGAAAGCACGCTCAGATCTCCAGCCGGGCAGCAGCCTCAATCGCGCGGATTCCCAACAGGCGAACATCCTGCGCAACCGGCACGAGCGTACCACCGGGCTCCGGCAGGGCAAATTCGCCGCCCAGCTCCTCGATCGTGGTCCAACGGTGCGCGCCATGCGGAATTGGCGCATCGAAGTCCACAACCCCTCGAGCACGCGTGTAGTACACATGGTCGATGTGCTGGTGGAAGGGCTGGTCGGCGCGAATGATGTCTTCCACCAGGATCACCGCTGGCGGCGGCAACACGAGCGGTCCCTCGCACTCGATCATCCCCGGTGGCGCAATCACATCCACCTCGTATCCCGCCTCCTCGAAGGCCTCCCTGTGCGCAGCCTGAACCGGGTCTTCGTTTGGTTCGCAGTGTCCCCCGGGTGGTAGCCACATCCCCAGTTTCGCGTGCCACAGCAGAAGCGTGCGGTCGCGTGCCACCACATACGCCGTCGCCGTGTGGTGCCGCTCGAAGCTACCGTCGGGCATGCCGTGGGGCGGCTGGCTCATTGCTTCTCGCTGCGCAGCTGCGGAAACAGGATCAC
>CAZDZP010000377.1:0-2333 GCA_964509855.1 uncultured Anaerolineaceae bacterium
CCATCGCGTCACAGAAGTCCTGGTAGTAGAGGACCATGTCGTGGATGTCGTCGATCTTTTCGAGGCCGGGCACATCGTCCCAACCGGGGTGGACGGGGACGACGACGTCGTAGTGCTGCGAAAGCGCCTCCAGTTCGGGGCCCCAGCCGCGATTCATGCCGCCTGCCGCGTGCATCCACAGCAGGGTTTCGCCGCTGCCCTTGCGGTAGACCGGTATTTCCCATTCGCCGCCTCGTACGGAGACGGTTGTCGGTTCCACACTCATGTCCCAATTCCTTTCGCCGCCCACAATCCGCGGGCGCTGGTTGACTTGCTTTCGGCGGATTCTACGTGACCTTTTGCCGCATGCGAAGCAACGCACATCGAGCAGCATGCCGACGCGCTACGATTGTTGCCGTGCCAATCGAATTCGCCGAGGTGAACGGACACCGCCTGCGCTACCGCATCGAAGGCGAAGGGCCTCTCGCGGTGTTCGGGCATGGCTTGCTTGGCTCGCTCGAACAGGTCGAGGAGAACGCGCCCGGTCTCGATGCGCTGCTGGACCGCGTTCGCTTGCTGACCTACGACGCCCGCGGCCACGGCCAATCCGACGGTCCGCGTGACCCCGCCGGCTACACGTGGGAGACGCTGGGTCGCGACATGGCCGCGCTCGCCGAACTGCATGGCGGCCCGCGGTCAGTGTTCGGGGGTGCTTCGATGGGCGCCGCGAGCGCGCTCTGGGTGGCGCTGGAACAACCGCAAAGCGTGCGAGCGCTCGTGCTGATGATGCCGCCGCCGCTGGGCCATCCGCCGGTGCGCGAACAGTCCGAACAGGCCGCGATCACGATGCTCAACGCTCTCGCCATCGCCGTGGAGCAGTGGGGTATGGAGCGCACGGTGGAAATGCTGCGAGCCTTTCCCCAGTTCGCATCGTCACCGGAGGAGGGCGAGGAACGCGCCCGCTGGCTGCTGCGCCAGAACCCGCACACGATCCTTCACGCCATCCGCGGGCTGTTGTCTTCGCCGTACCACGACCCGGAGGCGTACCGGGGCATCAACGTGCCGACGCTGGTCATCGCGCACGAAGGCGACGGGCTACACCCCATGCGTGCTGCGAAGCTGCTCGCGGAGAACATTCCCGGCGCGAAGCTCGCTATCGGCGACCGCCCCGGCTACTGGCGCAGCCACCCGGACGAGCTCTTCGCGGAGCTCCGGGGATTCATGGACGCGGTGGGGTAGGGGAACCCGGCGACGCGAAGAGCCGCTCCTACATCTACCCCGCTCGGTGGGGCGACGCAGGAGCGACGCATGGGAGCGGGGGATACCGCCGACTAGGCTGACGGCCCCGGCGTGACGCCCGGGCGGATCCCAACCAGTTCGGTGATGACGTTGCGGAATTGGCCCATCGCCACGCGGAGGTCGTCGCCAGAAACGCCAATCCTGCGGTTACGCACGACTGTTTCGTGCGCCGACCGGTAGTCCTGCACGGCCATGGGAAAGTCCACGGACAATGACCTCGAGCCTTCGTCGAAGTCGCCTGCCGGGTAACCGCGAGCGGCGATGACTTCTTCAACCAGCCGGTCCGCCGCGCTGAGGGCGGAGTCCGGGTCGTCGAAGAAACGTGCCTGCGCGGATTCCCAATCGATGGTGTAGCGTTCTGCTTCGGGCTCCGTGAGACGGCGAGCCCTGAACGAAGCGGCGGTTTGCTGGCGACCCATCAGGTCCAACTCGGCGACGTCGCGGCCCTGGTCGGTCACTGCGCTGTCATACTCGACGCCAAATTCTTCACGCAGCTCGGTGGTCTGGGCGACCTGCTTTGCATTCTTAGCGTGTGAGACCTTCCTGGACTCCCTCATGATCGCCATTACTACCAGGACGGTAACAATCACCGCGGCCGCGACAGCGAGCCAAATCCAGTATTCCGTTATCCATCTTTCCATCTAGGGGTTCCTCCGGCGCGTACATGCGCCCTGAGCCCAGGCGCTATGCCGAGGCGGTTGTTGAATCATTGCACGTGGACTGCGAATCGTTGCGGTTTCTCGGTCCTGGCACGCCAGGTTTGTGAGTTCACGCCGCAGCCGAATCGTGGCTATGCTGTACTGCCATTGTAGGCCGGCGTGTCTGTCGGATATCGACACACGGCCAGCCCCGACGCGCTTTGCACGCATCGACTCGAGTCCTGGATCAGCCTCCCGCCAGCGCGGGGACGAAGTGGACTTCGGCATCCGGGGGCACGCGTTCGTAGAGGCCGAGGCGGGCAGCTTCGGTGTTGATCACGACGGCCACGCTCGACCGCAACTCGCCGTCCTCAACCAGCGCGCCGCCCATGCCGGGGAAGCGCGCGTCCAGCGCGG
>CAZDZP010000378.1:0-2332 GCA_964509855.1 uncultured Anaerolineaceae bacterium
GCCCTTTTCGTGCATCTCCTGGAAGTGCGACGTAATCAGCTTGCGCAGGTGACCCTTGCCCCGGTCCACAGGGTCCGTGCCCACCGTTGTCACGCCCGAAATTGGCACGCCCTTCCCGTTCAGCCGCATCGTCAGCGGCCACGAACCGTGGACCGCCGCCAACCGGTCGTCGTCGAAGGCGCAGATGGTCATTTCGGGCCCAAGGTCGGCAAAACCAGATGGGTCCATCGCCAGCGCGGAAGACACCACGCGGCGCAGTTCGGGCATTTCGTCGGGGGTTGCGGAGCGTATCTCAATCATGTGCAGCGGAGCTTAGCGCCCGCGCGCATTGTTGGCATCAACAACCTCTCGGCAATGCCGCTGGAACGGAATACGGACTTTAGCCTGTTGAAACACGGCCTCCCGACCATAGGTTCGCAAAGCCGCAGACGCTAACCTTCACGTACAATGCTTCGTTATGGTCACGGTCCGCAACATCACACACGCCGCCAGCTCACTCGCTGCGCCCGGCGGGGGAACGGTCCCGCGATAGACAGCCCTCGGCAGCCATCCCATTTCTCGCGTGGAGGACAAATCTCCACCCGCGCCTTCCTTCCCCTAACCCAGCAGGAGGCCGCCGTGGTCCGGATGCTCGCACTTGGGCACACCTTCGAAACCATTGTTGCGCGGTTTCAGTGCGAACCCGGCGAGGTCGAGCTCCTGCTCAGTAGCCTGGCCAGGCGCGTCGCAAGCGAGCGCTCCTAGGGCTCGGTTTGCCCCTGGAACTCAGGCCCCTCTCCCTCAGCCCCATCCTCGTCCGCTTGCCCCTGCTTTTCGAGTTCAAGACGCTCCAGGATTTCCTTCACCACGCCGGGCATGCACTCGTCGCAAATGCCATGGGAAATCTCGCCGCTGGTTCCCACCACGAGAACCCGGTCGCACCAGGCGCACACCATTGTCAGTTCGGGGGCTTCTTCTGATTCCACGGCGCTGCCAGTCTGAACTATGTGGGCAAAGCGCGCGCGAAAGAATTGGCTCTCTGCCCCGGGGGGCGGTGCAAACGTACCGCGCGTGTCCAATTTCATCAACAGAATCATGGTTGCCGAATGGTGACATCGCGTCCCTCCGGTGGCGTCGTCACCCTCGTTCTTTCGGGTGGCTTAATGCAATTTTGCGTGCACACGAAGGGGAACGCGCTACACTGGACGTGATATGCCCAAGCTCGGTTTCCTCACAAAAGTCCTCGGCGATTCCAACGAAAAGGAAGTCAGGCGCGCAAGCCGCTCCGTCGACCAGATACTCGACCTGGAAGCCGAGATGGAGTCGCTCAGCGACGACCAACTGGCTGCCAAGACCCCAGAATTCCGCGAGCGCCTCGCAGATGGCGAATCCCTCGAAGACCTCCTCCCGGAGGCCTTCGCCGTAGCGCGGGAAATGGCGTGGCGCCGCGTAGGCCAGAAGCCTTACCCCGTCCAGCTCATGGGCGGCATCGTGCTCCACGAAGGCAAGATCGCCGAAATGAAGACCGGTGAAGGCAAGACCCTCACCGCCGTCGCGCCGATCTACCTGAACGCCCTCGAAGGCATGGGTGCGCACGTCATTACCGTGAACGACTACCTCGCCCGCCGTGACGCCGCCTGGTACGGCCCGGTGTACCGCGCGCTCGGGCTCACCGTTGGTGTCGTCCAGAACAACATGGTCTCCTACCTCTACGACCCGGACTACGAAGCCGACGACGAAGCACAGCTGGGCGGCCTTGGCGACCTTCGCCCTTGTGAACGCCGCGAAGCCTACGGCGCCGACATCACCTACGGTACCAACAACGAATTCGGCTTCGACTACCTGCGCGACAACATGGTCCGCGAAACCGACCAGAAGGTGCAGCGCGGCCTGCTGCACTACGCCATCGTCGACGAAGTGGATAACATCCTCATCGACGAAGCGCGCACGCCGCTCATCATTAGCGGCCAGGCCGAAGAAGCCACCGAAACCTACAGCCAATTCGCACGCGCCGTTCGCGGCCTTACCGAAGACGCCGACTACGTTGTCGACCACAAGGCCAAGCACATCGCCCTCACCGAAGATGGCATCGACAAGATCGAGCGCTCCCTCAGCGTGCAGAACCTCTTCGAAGGCGACTCCCGCATGGCCCGCCACCTCGAAGCCGCGCTGGACGCCGAATACCTGAAGCGAGCCGACCGCGACTACGTCGTCCGCGACGGCGAAATCGTCATCGTCGACGAGTTCACCGGCCGCATGATGCCCGGCCGCCGCTGGAGCCACGGCATCCACCAGGCCGTTGAAGCCAAGGAAGGCGTCCGCGTCCAGCGCGAATCCATCACCTACGCCACCA
>CAZDZP010000379.1:0-2330 GCA_964509855.1 uncultured Anaerolineaceae bacterium
GACCTTGGCGATGGAGTTCTCCTGCCGCAGGTCCAGCCCCTTCTCGGCCTTGTAGGCGATGTGCATGAGCATCAGCCGGGCGATGTAGAGCTCGGTCGCGCAGTCGGCGAGCATCCACTGCACGCCCTGCCGCTTTTCCAGCGGCTGACCGAAGGTGGAGCGCTCGATGACGCGCTTCGTTGCCATGTCGAGCGCACGCTGGGCCATGGCAACGTTGTGCATGCCATGGCGAAGGCGGCCGTAGGCGAGGCGATGCTGGCCCATGTTGAAGCCCTGGCCTTCGCCGCCGAGCAGGTTGGCGTGCGGCACCACCAGGTCGTTGATGAGCACTTCCGAATGGCCGCCGCCCATCACGTGCGAAAGCGGGCCTTCGAGCGCCATTGTGGGAATGTCGCGCTGGATCTGATAGCCCGGGTTCGGCAACTCGACGATGAAGGTGCTGAACTGCTGGTGGCGCGGCGCGTCCGGGTCGGTCTTCGCCATGACGACGGCGATGTCGGCGGCACTGGCCGCGCTGGAGAACCACTTCTCGCCGTTCAGCACCCAGTTGTCGCCGTCGCGAATGGCGCGGGTCTGCATGCCCGTGGCGTCTGCGCCGGCGGCCTTCTCCGTCATCGAATAGCAGATGCGCTTTTCGCCGTTGAGCAGCGGCTTGAGGAAGGTTTCCTTCTGGTAGTCCGTGCCGTAGGTAAGGATGGTGAGCATGGTGGCGTCGTCAGGACCCTGTGTGTTCAGGGCCAGCGCGCCGAGGTGGCTTTCGCCGAGTTCCATCTGCACGAGTGCGTTGGCGAGGGGGCCGAGGCCCATACCGCCGTATTCAGTGGGGATGAAGGGGCACCAGAGCCCCTGCCCCCGCGCCTTCTGGCGAAGTTCTGCCAGCGTCTCCTTGTATTCGCGTTCACCGCTGGCGAGCTTCGCCTCAGCGGGGATGCATTCTTCCTGGACGAACTTCCGCACCTTCGCGCGAATGTCCTTGGCTTCCTGTGGGATTTCGAAATCGACTGCCATGCGTACTCCTTGGGGCAGCGGCGAACCGCTCCCGGCTTTCAACGTTATCGCCTGCCAGTCATACCAGACGGGGTGTACACCGCGCTACGGGCGAGCGGCCGGAAGTGGGAGCTGCTTTCGGCGGAACGCCAGCTAAAGCGCGCTTCGCCGGCGAGGCACGTCGTCGACTCCAGGATCGCTCCCGCCCAACCGGGCCAGGCGCCAAGCGGCTTCACGTTCAACGAGCGCCTCCAGCGCGGCGTCTAGAAGCGCCTCCCTGTTGGTAACACCCGTCACTTCTTCCGCCTGCGCCAGTGGCGCGCCGTCGACGGTCAACACCACTCGCATAGCCGATACTCAATCCTTTCGCGTATCCGTTCTCGAATCCGCCGAGGCCTACCGCAATTCCACTTCCTCGCCGGCGGCGGTGCGGATGATGGCTGCGAAAAGCGGTTCCGGGCCGGGGATCAGCGTGAGGTCGGCCACGTCTAGCGCGAGGAGCGCGTCGCGCACGTTGGGGGCGTTCGGGTGTTCTCCGCGGATGCGTACGAGCGTGCAGCCGGCCGGCGTCGACTCGGACGGGTGTGGCGTATCACCCCAATCGATGAGAAACGGCACGAGGCCATCGCCCAGCGGTTCAGGAGCGCGCGTGAGCGTCCACCGCAGTTCGTCACCGTCTGGCGTCTTGCGCGACATCGGCTGCGGGTCGCCCGGGTCGTAGCCCTTCTGGCGGGACTGGCGGACCTGTTCGGCGAGGTCCGCCTTCGCCTTTGCGGCCCAGGTGACAAGCTTTGGCGCGGCCAACTTGTCGACCCCGAACGGCATCGGGCGGTCGGTTGGCGGCTCCTGGTCCGGGTCGGGACCGATGATCTCGAGGTAGCTCCCGTCTCCGAGCGAAAGCAGCGCGTTGTGGGTGCCAGCGCCGGGGTGCTTTCCACCGGGAACGGCGCGCACGCCGAGCTTCTGTTCGAGCAGATCGATAGCGGCGGCCACATCGGGCGCTCCAAAAACGAGATGGTCAACGGGCATCGGGTCCTCCTGCGGTCACGCGCTTCCATGATGCCTCAGCCGACGGAGAGGTCCAACCACCGAACTTGATATTTAGTCTCATTTCGTGGTAGAGTTGGCCTGCGCGACGGAATGGCAGCCGAAGCGAAAGCGCCGGTGGGTGGCACCTCCTTCCCACCCACCGGCGCGCCCCCATCGCGATTGCTCACAGGCTGATGAGATGGCCCGCCCAAAGCGCGGCGAGGACAAGCACCACCCCCGGGACAACACGCAAAGCGAACGGTACCCGGCCCGCGGTGAAGGCGAGCACGACCTTCGTGAGTGAGTTCGTGGAG
>CAZDZP010000380.1:0-2326 GCA_964509855.1 uncultured Anaerolineaceae bacterium
GTTGGCCGGGGCCGCTCTTCGCTACAGGAGCACTGAGTGCCGGGCTCGTCGTTGCGCTCGCGCTCACGCTGCCGGACGTGCCGGGGACGGGTGACCGGAAGTTCGATTTCGCCGGGTCCATATTGCTGGCCGGGATGGTGACGTCGGCGCTGGTGGCATTGAACCGCCTCCCCAACGAACCCCGCGACACCCTCGGGTTGTTCGGGCTAGCAGCCATTCTGCCCTTCGCCGCACTGCTCGCGGTGCGGTTGCTCACGGCAGCAAACCCATTTATCCGGCCGCGCATGCTCGGAAACCTGCGGTTCCTTTCGCTTTGCATCGTTGGCTTCTGCATCCAGGGAGCGCACTTCGCGATGGTGGTGCTCATACCGCTGTTGCTGCAGCGCTATCACGGACTCGAAATTTTCGAAATTGGCCTGCGTCTGCTCCCGGGCGCGCTCACCCTGGCGGCCATGGGACTGCTAGCTGGCTGGCTTTCGCGGCGTTTCGGGACGCGGATGTTCCTCGTCTTTGGCACGTGGCTGCTGTTCAACGCCGGGGTCACCTTCGTGGTTGCGGGTGCGGGCTGGGGGACATGGGCGATCGCGGGTGTGTACGTGGCAGTCACAGCGGGCTACGGCATGGTGAACGCCACGGTTGTCTCGGCCGCCACCGACGAATTGTCCGAAAGCGAATCCGGCACCGGTATCGGCGTGTACAACCTGCTGTTCTTCCTGGGCGGGGCGGTTGCAGTCGCCGCCCAGGGGGCCGTGCTCCGCCTGCGCGCGGGAGAGTTCGAAAGCTGGTTCGGGCTGTATGCGGGGCCGGCATCGGAGTTTGCCGATGCTGGGTTCGTGGTGGTGGCACTTGGCGCGGTGAGCTTTCTCATCACGGTGGCGCTCCGGCCAACAGGTTCGGCTCACGAGACTGGCGATGTCCGCGCCCATGGACAGTTCGCACCGGCATTCTTCGCCCGCCAGAAGCCGAATAGGGGCCCGGGAGACTAACCCGAAATCTAAACGTCCCCATTCGCCGACAAATCCGGTCCCGGCGGTGCTATACTGCGGGCGGTTCGCCGCAACAAGAAAGCCCCCCGGGCCCAACGGTCCCCCAATGGCGGAGGAAGTCGCGGGGTAGGCAGGCGACGAACCCTCCCGGTACTCCGGGGCAAGGGCCCAAGCATCCACGCCTGTGGAAGGAGGCTTGGGAATGCGCAGCGCCCGGAACACGGCACGCATCCTCAATCAGTTCGCAGTCCCGGCTCTATGCCCGGCGACTCGCGTTTCCCCGTCTTTCTTTTGCAGAGCACACCGGGAGGTAGTTGTATGACAACCGATAGCTTCGGCGCGCGCACTGAACTCTCCGCTGGCGGACAGCGGCTGAGCTACTACGCGCTCCAAAAACTCGTCGACGGTGGGGTAGGGCATGTGGCCCGGCTCCCCTTCTCGATGAAAGTCCTTCTCGAAAACTTGCTCCGCTACGAAGACGGGCGCGTGGTGACGAAGGACGACATCACCGCCCTCGCCTCGTGGGATGGCTCCCGGAGCGACAAGGAAATCGCCTTCACTCCAGCACGCGTGCTGCTCCAGGACTTCACCGGGGTACCGGTGGTCGTTGACCTGGCCGCCATGCGCGAAGCGGTGAAGGTCCGCGGCGGCGATCCGTCCATCATCAATCCGCTGCAGCCGGTGGACCTGGTCATCGACCACTCGGTGCAGGTGGACTACTTCGGCAGCGACAACGCGTTCCTGATGAACGTGGAGAAGGAATTCGAACGCAACAAGGAACGCTACGCCTTCCTCCGCTGGGGACAGGAAGCGCTGGACAACTTCCGTGTGGTGCCGCCCGGCACCGGAATCGTCCACCAGGTAAACCTGGAGTACCTCGCGACCGTCACCTTCATCAAGGACGAAAACGGCGAGAAGATTGCGTACCCCGACACGCTCGTCGGCACCGATTCGCACACGACAATGATCAACGGACTGGGCGTGCTCGGCTGGGGCGTGGGCGGTATCGAAGCCGAAGCGGCCATGCTTGGCCAGCCGATTTCGATGCTCATCCCGGAAGTCGTCGGCTTCAAGCTCACCGGCAAACTACCCGAAGGCTCGACCGGTACGGACCTCGTGCTTCGCGTCACGCAGATGCTTCGCGCCAAGGGCGTGGTTGGCAAGTTCGTGGAGTTCTACGGCGATGGGCTCAGCAGCCTGCCGCTGGCCGTCCGCGCGACCATCGCCAACATGGCGCCCGAATACGGCGCAACTATGGGCTTCTTCCCCGTCGACGACGAGACGCTGAACTACATGCGCTTCACCGCCCGCGACGAATCGCTCGTCCAGGTGGTGGAGGC
>CAZDZP010000381.1:0-2324 GCA_964509855.1 uncultured Anaerolineaceae bacterium
CACGCCATCGAAATCGAAGTCGACTCCAGCCCCGTGGACGACTACGGCTGCATCGTGGTGGGCGACGACGGCGAGCTGTACGAACTGCAGATGGGCATTGACCACGATGCCATCGAACTGACAGGGTCGTGGGACCCGGTCACCGCGCGCAAGGAAACACTGAAGAAGATCGAGCTGCATCCGCGCGACTACATCAACTACGCCTACACTGCGCTCATGCTCGTGACTGAGGAATTGATGGACCGCGAGGCGGGTTCGGCATGATTAAGCGTGGGCTGGCTGTCGTTGCGCTGATTGGTGCAGTGGCGGGCGCTGCCTACCTCGCCTACCGCTATCTGCGTTCCCGACACCCCGAACCGGAATCGCTACCGGGTGCTCCCGCTTGGCAGCCGTTGCCAGCGACGGGGCTAACGCCGGCACCTGTCGCCATGCCCGCCGAAGTCGGCATCGAAGCAGCGGAACCGCCGGAAACTTCCGAGCCCGCCGAACCGACAGGGATATACATCCCTCGACCAGGTGGCACCGAATTCACTCCCGAAGCGCCCGCTCTCGAAGAGGAATCAGCCGGCGAAGAAGAACCGGAGCTGCCGTCGGCCGCCGAACTGGAGGCCGAGGAGAGCATCGCCGAGATCGCAGAACACCACGATCGCCCGGCTGCTGAAATCGTTGAAGAAGTCGAGGTCCCGGGCGACACGAGTGCCGAGGCTTCAGCAGCGGAGCTCGGAGAAGCTGACCTCGCCGAAGCTCTGTTGGAGGAACGAGACGAGTCACCCGAGGTAGGGGCCGCTGCCGAATCAGCGCCAGACCTGTGGTCCCCCTCCGCTGGCACGCCCGCCTCCGCCGACCCGGTGCTGGCGCGGTTCGAGGCGCTCGCCGCCACCGAGGACATCATCGTTGAATCGGTGACCTATGAGCCTTCCGAGACGGCTGAACTCGAAGTGCCGCCCACGGAACAGGCCGCTGACGTCGAGACCGCTGAACCCGAAGCCACCGAAGAGCAAGCGCCCGCGACCGCAACCGAAGCCGAGACGCCCGAATCGGCCGAGCCGTTGAAAGCAGGCGATCCCGAAGCGCCATCAACATCCGAGCCCACTCCGCTTGTTCAGCCCGAACCTTTCGCAGCCCGTACCGCTGATGAGGCCTCAGCAGAGGACACGGCTGCCGCCGACGCCCTTCTCGACGAAGGGAACGCCTACTTCAACGTCGGGCAGTTCTCGCTCGCCATTCAGCGCTACGACCGCGCGATTCAGCTAGCCCCACGGCTTGTGGCGGCCTTCTACAACCGCGCCAATGCACGCACGCGCATCGGCGACTACGACGGTGCGCAATCCGACTACGATACCGCGCTGGGTCTGAACCCCACTGACGCGGATGCACTCAACAATCGCGGGATGCTGCATCTCTACCGCGGCAACCACAATGCCGCACTCCAGGACTTCAACCTTGCGCTCGGAATCGACAGCCGCGATGGCACGGTCATCGTGAACCGCGGCCTTGCCTACCTGCACAAGGGCGATGCCCGTGCCGCCCTTTCGGATTTTCATGAAGCCATCCGGCTCGATTCGCGTGACGGGGCTGCCCACTACGGCGCGGCGCAGTCTCTCGCTACCCTTGGCGATGCGAACGCCGCGCTCATGTCGCTCCGCAACGCGCTTCGCATCGAGCCCTCGTACGCCCGCGAAGCCGCCGCCGAGTCTCGCTTCGCGTCCCTACAATCGAACGAAGAGTTCACGCGCCTGCTCCGCAACCCGAACAGCTAGGCGAAAATCTCGGCGACCTTGAGTGCGAATCCCTCTATAGCGAAGCCGGCGTCGCCGCTCGTGAGCGTGTCGTTTTCGCCATAAGTGTGCGAATCCCCGCCCGGGCGGTGCACCGTGACCGAATGAAGCCCAGGATGGACAACCCAAACACGCTCCGTTCCATGGCGAAGGTAGTTCGCAACCTTACTGGCGATCGCAGTTGCCGAATCACCGGGCGAAACGACTTCGACTGCAAGAGTTGGCGGGCCCTCCACGAAGGAAGCATCGAAACGTCCGCCCGGCAGGAGCGTCGAAGTCACGAACGAAACATCTGGCGCGAGGACGAGGTCCGGGTTTCTGTGGAGCCGGTAGCCGACTTCAACCCCGACACTGCCGAGTTGGTGTTCGCGAGCAAAGTCGCGCAGTTCAGCGCCAATATCTAGCGCCGTTGCTCCGTGTTCGCCTCCCACAGGGGCCATCGTGCGCACCTCCCCGTAGACCAGCTCCATCTTTCCGCTGCCGGGCGGTTCGGGGAGGAGCATGAATTCCTCGGCGGTGAGCAGCTTCGTTTCGGTCGTCATCGTC
>CAZDZP010000382.1:0-2316 GCA_964509855.1 uncultured Anaerolineaceae bacterium
CTCGATCCCCCGGAACGTTGATACGCTTCGATCCAGCGTTCCTGGCTCCGGCCCATAGCTGGACCATCGGCCCCAGGCGCCACCTTCCTATTGAGGACATCATGAAAATCCGCAGGACAGGCAACGCCCGCAAAAACATCGAAGATCGCCGCGGCGCGTCCCCGCCACGGGGTGGCGGCGGCATGGCGCTCAAGGGCGGTATCGGCGGGCTCATTCTTATGGTTGTGCTCGCGCTCGTCGGCGGAGGCTCGCTCCTCGGCGGTGGCTCCGGCGATGGCGGTGGCATTAATCTCCCGGAGATTCTCGGGCAGCTCCAGCCCGCTGCTCCCGCGCAAGGCGAAGCTCCCATCGCGCGCGAAGACGACTCCGAAGCGGAGCTCGTCGACTGGGTGGGCTACGTCCTTAATGACGTTCAGGACTTCTGGGCGACACAGTTCAACGCCGCAGGCAGCCAATACGAAGACGCCGTCCTCGTCGTTTTCCGCGACGCTGTCGCCTCCGGCTGTGGCAACGCACCTGCTGCCGCAGGTCCCTTCTACTGCCCGCTCGACAAGAAAATCTATCTCGACCTCAGCTTCTTCGACGACCTGGCGAACCGGTACGGCGCTCCCGGCGACTTCGCCGGGATCTATGTCATCGCACACGAAGTGGCCCACCACATCCAGAACCTCACCGGCGTAAACCCCGCCGTCCGCCAGGAACAGCAGTCCAATCCGGACAAAGCCAACGAACTCTCCGTCCGCCAGGAATTGCAGGCAGACTGCCTCGCTGGCGTCTGGGCCTACAGCGCCTTCGAACGCGACCTGCTCGAACCAGGTGATATCGAAGAGGCTATCGGCGCTGCAACAGCCGTCGGGGACGACCGCATCCAGCGCCAGGCGGGCATGCAAATCAATCCCGAAACGTGGACCCACGGCTCTTCCGAACAGCGCGTCAGCTGGTTCATGACCGGCTTCGAAAGCGGCGACCCGGGCCGCTGCGACACCTTCTCCGGTTCCTACTGAACGCCGCACACCGACGCGGCGGCCGCTGCAACGGAATCGTTACACCTTGCGGCTCGGCACCTTATGCGTTCGAAAGCACCCGCAGGGGACACTGCGGGCATCACGAACACGTGAGGAGATAGACATGACCGGAGTACTTTCCACCAGCACGATTTCAGGCGACAAAGTCTGTAACCTCGAAGGCGAAGACCTTGGCAAGATCGAGGACCTCGTTCTCGACCTCGATTCGGGCCGGGTAGCCTACGCCGTTCTTTCCTTTGGCGGGTTCATGGGCATGGGCAATAAGCTCTTCGCGCTCCCCTGGGAGTCGCTGAGCGTCGACAAGGGCGAGCACCGCATCGTTCTCAATGTGCCCAAGGAGAAGCTGGAGAACGCCGAAGGCTTCGACAAAGACAACTGGCCTGACTTCGCCGACACAGCGTTCCGGGACCGTACGTACAGCTACTACGGGGCTGCTCCCTGGGAGTCCGGCCACACCGCCACCCGGAACTAGCCATGCCAGAACGTGCCCAACTCGCGGGAGCCGAAGTAACCAACACTGAGGCCACCCGCACCGTCTGGCCGCCGCTCACCGCTACGCCGTTTTACGCCAAAGATGGCAAGTACCTGGGCGACCTGGTGGAGATAGACGGCGAAACGAAATGGGCCAAGCTCGATGTCCCCAGGGGCTTCGACTACTGGATCGATCTGGACTGGGTGCGCAGAAGCACCCCGTCCTACGTGCTTCTTAGGCTCGCTGACTCCGAAATCTCGGGGCAGCGGCGAGAGTCGGGACCACCCGGGAGTAGTTCATAGCTGGGCGCGCTGGGCACGCCCGGGCCCGACTGATTATGGGAGGGGCGGCACGCAACGCCGTCCCTCCCTTTTTCGTTCCACGAAAGTGATACGCAGATAGCGCCGGCCAGGATTCACGCCGGCGCGCACCCATAGTCCAAACGGCTGTAGACTCCCGCAGAATCGCTATTGTTTGCGGGAGGGCAACTTCTTTGGCGAATGACACTACCGAGGCCGTTGCCGCCGCGGATTCGCCCACGATCGTGGTTGCCGCCACCCCGCGCATTTACTACGGCTACTGGCTCGTCGCCGCCGCCTTCGTCGCGCAGTTCGTCTCCGTCGGCGCGCAAAACTACGTCATCGGCCCCTTCTTCGAACCCATGACCACCGACCTCGGCTGGACTCGCTCCGAGTTCACCCTCGCCCGCACGCTTGGCATGTTCGTGATGGCGTTCACCGGCTTCTTCATCGGCTCCTATGTCGATCGACATGGTGGCCGGCGGCTCATGGTGGTGGGGATCATCATCCTCTCCACATC
>CAZDZP010000383.1:0-2314 GCA_964509855.1 uncultured Anaerolineaceae bacterium
GGGAATGGGAACTTCACTTTCGCAATTTCCGCGACCGTTCCCACGTGACGCTGATCGCGCAGATACTTGACCGTCACACGTCCTCCTCATCCAGACCGTGGCGTTGACATGGCGATTCTACGCAGCCGAGTCCTCATGAGCGAGCCGGGCGAAACCTACGGACCGGCGGAAGCCACTTCCGGGCGCACGAGGCTACGGAACTGCTCGAAATTCTTGCGGAAGCGCGCTGCCAGGTCCGCGTATGAGCGGTCGTAAGCGTCCTTGTCGTCCCACTGTGTGCGCGGCTCAAGGATCCCATCCGGGACTCCCGGACAGGTGAGCGGCACGTCGAATCCGAACACCTCGTCCCTGCGGAACTCGGCATGGTCCATCCCGCCACTCAGCACCGCGCGAACCATCTTCCGCGTCTCCTGGATGGCGATTCGGTGGCCGACGCCGAAGGGGCCGCCTGTCCAACCGGTATTGATCAGCCACGTCTGCGCGCCCGTCATCCCCAGGCGCTGCTCCAGCAATTCCGCGTACACGGTCGGGTTCAGCGCCATGAAGGGCGCGCCGTAGCAGGAGCTGAAGGTGGTCTGCGGTTCGGTAACGCCGAGTTCCGTGCCGGCAAGCTTGGACGTGTAGCCGCTGAGGAAGTGATAGAGCGCCTGCTCGTTCGAAAGCCGTGCGACGGGCGGCATCACCCCGAACGCATCGGCCGTCAGCAGAATGACGTGTGTCGGGTGCGGAGCGACTTCCTGCGTGTACACGTTGCGCAGCGAGTCGAGCGGGTAACTCCCGCGCGTGTTCTCCGTCACCGAGTCGTTGTCGAGGTCGACATCTCGAGTGTCTTCGTCGAACACCACGTTTTCCAGAATCGTCCCGAACTCCGTGGTCTGCTCGAAGATGTCCGGTTCGGCTTCCTGCGAAAGCCGGATGACCTTCGCGTAGCAGCCGCCTTCGATATTGAAGATGCCGTTTTCAGTCCAGCCGTGCTCATCGTCGCCAATGAGTACGCGTTCTGGGTCGGTGCTCAGTGTCGTCTTGCCCGTGCCCGAAAGCCCAAAGAACAGCGCCGACTTGCCAGTCTTGGGGTCCACGTTCGCCGCCGAGTGCAGCGAGAGCACGCCCTCCAGTGGCAGATAGTAGTTCATCGCCGTGAATACAGACTTCTTCATTTCGCCAGCGTAAGCCGTGCCTGCGATGACGATGAGTCCCTCATCCATGTTGAGGAGGATGGCCGCGTCGCTGCGGATGCCGTCGTCGGGTCCGCCCAATTCGAGGCTCGGGGCGTGCAGGATGGTAAGCTGTGGCGATTCATTGTCGCCCAGCGGCGCTCGCGGCACGAACATCGTGCGTGCGAAGAGGCTGTGGTACGCCTGCTCGCATACAACGCGCACGTTGCGGCGGTAGTCAGGATCCTGCGATACGAAGCAGTCCTGCACATAGACTTCGCGCTCTGCCAGGTGGTCCATCACCTTGCGCTTGATGCGCTGGTACTCGGCGTCGTCCAGCGCCTGGTTGTGATCGCCCCACCACACATGCTCCGAAACGTTCGGAGACTTGATGAGGAATTTGTCCTTGGGGCTTCGGCCCGTGCGCTCGCCGCTGTAGACGGCGAAGGTGCCGCCCTGCAACAACTTGCCTTCCTTGCGCCGAATAGCGTGTTCGTACAACACAGGCGAGGAGAGGTTGTGGTGGACGGCCGGAGCCTTCCCGATGATCTCGGCGCTAACATCCCTGCTGATTGGAGCACTAACCATTTGTCTATACCTTGAGCACTGGCGATTGAGCTAGCGTATACCTTCCGGGGCCATCACGTCACCAGTGCGACAACGAAGCTGCCTATGTGCCGCAGCTTCCTTGTCGATATGCGAACCACTTTACTCGATGACGACGAGCGCCTGGCCCTCGGACACGCGGTCGCCGTCTGCGACCAGCACTTCCTTCACCGTCCCGGCTGAAGGCGACTTAATCTCGTTCTCCATCTTCATGGCCTCAAGCAGCAGCAGCACTTCTCCGGCGGCCACTGAATCGCCCGCCTTCACCTTGACGGTGATGATGCGGCCAGCGATTTGCGCTGGCACCGCACCCTTCACGGCAGGCCGGCTGGAACCTCCGCCGGAAGGTGCGCTGCGTGGCGCGCTCGCCTGCCGTGGCGCCGGCCCACCCGAAAGGCGTCCTTCGTATTCCAGGACAAACGGGCGATAGTCCACGAACGCAGTCATCCCGCTTTCGCGTTCGCCTTCCGGCGGGAGTTGGACGCGGTACTGCACGCTCCCCGCGGTCACGGTGGTGTGCGCCCCGTCGTCGCGAAGCTTGATCGGAAATTCCT
>CAZDZP010000384.1:0-2307 GCA_964509855.1 uncultured Anaerolineaceae bacterium
GTCGGGGTTCCTCGGGAGAGCCTTGATCGAGGCGAGCCGGTCTATCTGTTCGGCGGCCTCGCTTTCGTAGCCGCCCGCCCGCTTGGCAAACTGTCGCGCCGCGTCGATCCTGGTCTGGGCGTCGCGTCGATCCTGGCGCAACTGGCTTAGCTCGTCCTCCAGAAGCGAAATCCGGCTGCCGTCGTCGTCGGGCACCGTTTCAGGCTTCCACAACAGTGCCGACCTCAATGCGTCGATGATCCCGTTAGCATTCGAGTGACCGTCGACGTTGCTGATGACGCCGACCGTCCTGGCTTCCGAGAAGAGGCGGATAGCCTGCTGGTGCGATGTGTCAATTGCGTCTCGCGCCTGCTCCAACTGCTTGCTGTTTATTTTCAGATCCCGCTGTGCCGTCCGTAATCTGGACTCCAGTTCGTAGCGGTTGTGCGAAGAGACGCCAAGCAGAATCGGTAGCGTGTCTCGGATTGTCTGCGGATGGTACTGCTCGTTCTGGCGGTAAAAGAGTTGGTCCTTGTTGGCGACCAGCCCCTGCTTCTGGAACAGGTAGTACATCGTGTGCTTGACGTTCGCATCGTAGCTGTCTCGGCTGTGTTCGAGTGCGACATCGGTGCGGTTCTCGGGAATGCCGAGCAGACGCGAAAGTAGTTCCACAATGCTGTCGTCGTCGTTGTTAACCGCCAGGTCATTGAACTCGGGAACCTGCAATTGTGTGCCCCGTCGCAGCATTGCTGTGCTGCAACTGGCTCCGCCGCCGGGTGGGGTTGGTTTTGCGACCAGCACCTGTTCGTTCTCGAACTGGTAGACTACGGCGAACCATGCCACCTTGTCACGGATGACGCCTTCAGGCACGTTGAATGAGGAGCGTCCCATGCAGTATTCGATGATCTCGGAGAGCGCGGACTTGCCGGTTGAGGAGCGACCTGTGATGACGTTGAGCCCGTCAGTCTTAAAACCGAGATCCCGGCGCTGTCCATCGTGGCTGTAGATGTGGATGGAACGGATCTTCATGGACGAATCCCGAAAGTTGTGTAAATGGTTACTCGGTCGGCGATGCGTGCGAATTCCTTTCCGACGACGCGCGCTACTTTCTGACAGGAGACGGTCTCGTTGGTTCCGTTAATGGTCTTACGTACCTTCTTGGATACGGTCTGGATGCGACCGTCGTTAGCGATGGCGATGCAGCCTCTTTCCATCAGTAGGCCAAATCCCTCTAAGGCATAGGGCAGCATCTGGGTGACCCGATTGGGGAAGCCCACCAAGACCTGCTGGTTCTTCTCCGTAGTCCTGAGCAGGTAGCTGCGTGGACTGCCAGCGATCACCTCGCGCGAGTCCTTGTGCAGGCATAGTGGCAGCACCAACAGCGATAGCGAGAAGGGCATGCCACGGGGGTCTTCTTCCTCGTATCCGTGCAGGGCGCGGAACAGGATCAGGCCGCAAAAAGCTGGGTTGAATAGGTTGCGAATCTCGAAGGGGCGCTGATCCCATCGCTTCACGGAGCCACCCCCAGAACCTTGCCAAGGCGTTCGAGGAATCTGGGGTGCCAGTAGACCCTTGGTTCAGGCGTGGCATCGGCCAAGATGTGGAAGCTACCGCGAAGCACATAGGGCTCAGTCACCCGCGCGCGGATGCGTAGGGATTCGATGTTCGCAGTATCGAACTGCGCCCAGTTATAGAGGGTCGCGCCAGCCTCGCGAAGCGCATCCTCGGCGCTGTCGTCCTTCAACTTCTCGAAGACGACATCCTTGTAGCGGTTCCACTCCTCGGCGAGACGATCTTCGTACTCCTCGACCTCTCCCGACACGAGTAGGTTCTCGCGTGCCCAAGCAGATCGCTGCTCAAACGCCCGATAGTAGTCCAGGACAGCGCTCCTGATCCGGCTGGAGGAAATGCCAATCTCGCGCAGTTGCGTCACAAACAGGCGCGGATCAGCCTCTGTGTCGATCTCGTCGTCGGGCTTCTTTCCACGGAAGGTGATGGGGAGGTTGTCCATCTTGTATTCTTCGGCGAAGTTGGAAAGTTTGTCCGAGACCTCGTAGCCGAAGATTCCTGCCTGCCTCGCGCGGGTCAACTGCTTGATCACGGCATCATTCCACCAGCCTTCCAGCCGCTCGAACACGGACTCGCGGTGCTCTCGCCGGATGCTTCGCATATGCTTGTCCCTGATGATCGACGGGATATCGCCGATACGCGGGCTGCCTTCGAGGATGAGGATGCGTTCGAGGAAATCCTGCTTCTCGGGATCACTCAGTTCATTGAACGCCGCGGCGATCGGCGCGATAAGTTGCGACGTGGACTCGGCAAGCGCGG
>CAZDZP010000385.1:0-2295 GCA_964509855.1 uncultured Anaerolineaceae bacterium
GTGAAGGCGACGAAGTCCGAACTCATCGCGGAAGACGTGCGCGCGTGCATCGACTACCTGAAGTCGCCGGAGGGCGGCGCATGTACGTCCGTGTTCACGGTCGGCTTCTGTTTTGGCGGCTCGAACTCGTGGCTGCAGGCTGCATGGCACAGCGACCTCGCGGGCGTGATTGGCTTCTACGGCCGCCCCGGTCCGTCGTTCGCCGACGGGTCACCAGGCCCCGTCGATCGCGCTGCCGAGATGAAGGCGCCCGCGCTCGCGCTCATGGGAGGGGCCGACCCGGGAATCCCGGCTGAGCAGATCGCGGAGCTTGAGGCCGCGTGGAAGGCGGCAGGGGTGGATGGCGAGGTCGTAACGTACGACGGCGCGCCGCACTCTTTTTACGACCGCGCCTATGAAGAGTTCGCGAGCGACTCGGCAGATGCGTGGCAGCGCTGCCTGGCGTTCGTGCGCAAGTACGCCAGCTAGACCTGCCCCAGGCTAATCCGGCTATGAGGCCCCGGCAGTGCTTGCCGGGGCTTCTTCGTGCGGCGGCGGCCCCGCATCGTGCTCAATGGAGTCGATCGCACAACGGGTGTGCTCGAACACGTTCTCCCGGCCGAGGATGTCCAGCACTCCAAACCGCTCCAAGGATTGCAGAACGCCGGGCCGAACAGCGGTGAGAATGATGCGTCCGCCCCGCTCCTGGTGGTGTTCGATCATGCCTTCGAGGGTTGCGGCGCCGGTGGCGTCGATGTGATCGACGTCCTTCAATCGCAGGATGAGGGGGCGGCCGTGGCCACTCGCGATGCTGTATTCGAACGCTGCTGCGCTGTGGAACGAGAGCACGCCCTGGGCGGTGAAGAAGTCGATGTCGGGCCGCGATTGGATCAGCGCGCTCAGTTCGGGTGAGACGGATTGGATGTGGCCGCGGTCGTTGGGCAAGAGTTCGCGTGCGGCAGGCGCGTCCATGACGTGCCGAATGACCAGCACCATGGAGACAAGTACTCCGAATCCAATCGCGTACGTGAGGTCGAAGAAGAGCGTGATGAGCATGGTGGACATCAGCACGACGATGTCTTCGCGTGGCGCTCGGCGGACCATGCGCAGGACTTCGTCGGCGTCGGCGATGTTCCACGCGACGACGAGCAGGATAGCCGCCAACACCGTGAGCGGAATGTGTCCGGCCAGCCCGCCGAAGACGAGGGTGAGCATGAGCACCGCGATGGCGTGCGACACCCCGGTGAGCCTCGTGGTGCCACCGTTCTTGATTCCGGCAGCGGTGCGGGCGATTGCCGCCGTGGCCGGGATTCCGCCCATGATGGGCGAAACGAGGTTGGCCAATCCCTGGCCCCGAAGTTCGAGGTCCGGGTTGTGGCGCTGCGAAGATGCGGACATACCGTCTGCCACGGTGGCACTCAACAGCGATTCGACGCCGCCGAGGATTGCGATGGCTACTGACACCGGCAGTACATCGAACGCGAGTCCGAGATCGAAAAACGAAAGGCTGGGCCGTGGGAGGCTGCGGGGGATTTCGCCGTAGAGAGAAGCAATCGTTGGCGTGTCGACACCCATCCCCCAGGTGATAGCCGTGAGCAGGAGAACGGCGATGAGCGGCCCGGGAATGCGGTTTGCGCGCGGGAGACGAGTCCACGTTACTAACACCGCCAACGCGGCGATGCCTACCAGTGGGGTTGTCCATCCCACGCTGTCGAGGTGTTGGATCGTGTCCCAGAGCTTCTGGTGGAAGTGCTCGTTCGCGGGATCGGTACCCCGAACCGCGAGGAAGTTGTTGAGCTGGCCGAACGCGAGCGAGAGGGCGATGCCCGCCGTGAATCCAAGGATGACCATGCGTGGCATGAACCGGATAAGCCGGCCGAGCCGAAAGTAGCTCATCGCGAGGAGCAGCAAACCGGCGATGAGGCCCGCGACCGGGAGGGCCGCTGGACCGTGGGCGAGTACCGCGTGGGCGAGCAATGGCACAAGCGCGGCGGTTGGCCCGGTGATGTTGTAGGGTGAGCCGCCGAATATTGCGGCTACCGCGCCAGCGAACACTGCTGTGTAGAGCCCCGCGATCGGTGACACCCCCACTGCCACAGCGAGCGCGATCGAAAGCGGCAGGGCGATGATGCCAACGACAACGCCCGCAATGATGTCGTCGCGGACGGCAGGCCAGGGGCGCCGTTGGAGCCGGGGAATTTCGGTGAGGGGGCCAAGCCGTGCTAGCGCCACACGCATACCTCGCGCGGAGTTGTGTGCGCTTCCGGGCCTGCGAGGTTAGCTGACGGGTGCGGGAGGGAAGCTTCCCGTTCGCTG
>CAZDZP010000386.1:0-2284 GCA_964509855.1 uncultured Anaerolineaceae bacterium
TCGCGATCTCATTGGCGTCGTCGAGCGTCACGAACAACGACGCGCCGTCGGTGGCTATGCCGTGGGGCCGGCCTTCGAGGGGCAACGTTCGCAAGATACCGGGCGCGCGAGGATCAACTTCGACCAGCAAGTTCGCGCGGTCGAGGGTGACGTAGAGACGCCCGTTCAGTTCCACCATTTCGTGGGGGGCGCCGGGGAGCGCCAGGGTCGTGGGCGCCCTGCGTTCGTCGAGGCGGTAGATGGTCAGGTCCTGGGATACGAGGTTCGCGACAACGAGCATGCCCGCTGGCTCGAACTCCTCCTCGGCGGCGCTCGTATCGTCGCCACCGGCACGGGCGGCGATGACGATCGCGAACACGATCAGCGGCAGGACCGCGAGTGTCGCGATCCTGTTGAGTTTGCTGCCGCTGACCGGGAATCGAATCATGGTGCCTAAGGCGGAGCCGGATTACCCGGCCCCGCCGTCCTCACTATCGGATGATGTTGACGAGGTCCTGGAGCATGGTGTCGGTGGCGGTGATGACACGCGACGAGGACTGGAACCCGCGCTGGGCGAGGATCATGTTGGTGAACTGCTGCGAAAGGTCGACGTTCGACTGTTCGAGCGTGCCGGTGTTGACGACACCACGGCCGTTGCTGTTGGGCGGGCCGAGGAGCGGTTCACCAGAGTTGGCGGAAGGTTCCCAAAGGTTCTGGCCGCTACGCTGCATACCACCGGGGTTCACGAAGGAAGCCAACGCAAGGAAGCCGATCGTGCGGTTCGAGCCGTTGGAGTAGATGCCAGTGATTTCACCCGAAGCGCCCACTGCGAAGCTGACGAGGGCGCCGGCCGGGAAGCCGTTGTTGCGGGTCAGGTTGACCTGGCTCTGCCCTGCGAACTGGGTCATGCTGCTCATGTTCACGGTGAACTCGAGCGGGGTAGCGGCGTCGCTGGGCAGGTTCGGGAGCGAGAAGTTGAGTTCGCCGTTGGCGGGGGTCGTGAGTTCGCCGGTGGCCGCGTCGAAGGCGACGACCTGTGGGGCAAGTTCGACCGGGGGAGTCAGCTCGTCACCATCGTCGTCGTAGGAGGCAACGACACTCCACTCGTTCGGGTTCGCGGTCTTGCGGAACTCGGCGCGCACGGAGTGGGCGTTGCCAAGGCTGTCGTAGACGGTGAGCGTGGTGGCCGTGAGTCCAACCGGGGGCGTCACACCGCCGTCGTATTCAATGGTGCCGGCATCGAGGTTGCCCTGGAGTTCCATGAGCGAGGTAGGCTCGGCGCTGATGCGGGTGCCGAAGGGAATCGAGAGTGACTCGATCGGGTCGTCGAAGTTGACTGCGCCGTTTACGTCCGCGTTCCAACCCATGACGCGGAGACCGGTCACGGGGTTTACGAGGCCGCCATCGACGCCGATATCGAAGGCGCCATCGCGGGTGTAGAAGTTGCGCTGTCCATCGGAGACGACGAAGAAACCGTCACCCTGGATGGAGAAGTCGGTCAGCTTACCGGTGGACTGGATAGAGCCCTGGGTCATGACGTTGTCGATGCCGCCAAGGTTCATGCCGAGGCCGATCTGCGCGGGGTTCGTGCCGCCGCGGCCGCCCTGGGGTGAGCTCGCGCCCTTGATATTCTGGGAGAGGATGTCCTGGAAGGTTACCCGCGACGACTTGAAGGCGACGGTATTGACGTTGGCAATGTTGTTGCCCACCACGTCCATGTAGGACATGTGGTTGCGAAGGCCGGAAATTGCGGAGAAAAGCGAACGCATCATGGCAGGGGGAAACCTCGTTGGTGTGTTGTTTTGCTAGAGCCTTTGGAGCTCTTCGCGGTGAACAGGCTTCCCGTCGATGCGGACCAGCCCGGTTGTTCCAATGGGAGATGGTGCGGTCAGTGCCCCTCAGGCAATGACCACGGAGTCGATGTTGGTGAACACGCGACTTCGGCCAGCTTCGGACGAAGTCTCGCGATTCATGGCGGTGACGACAGTCTTTTCGCGGACGTCTACAACTACGGCGAGCTCATCGAGCATCACAACGCTGTTGCGGGCGCCCTTTTCGGCGGCCTGGGCGATTGCGCCTTCGAGCCGCTGCATGCGCGATGGGTCGA
This sequence comes from uncultured Anaerolineaceae bacterium, assembly GCA_964509855.1. Taxonomy (GTDB): domain Bacteria; phylum Chloroflexota; class Dehalococcoidia; order Tepidiformales; family Tepidiformaceae; genus CAZDZP01. Next base: position 2,087 of record CAZDZP010000386.1, read on the forward strand.
GGTCGAGGTCGCGACGGTCGACACGCTTCTGTGCGTGACGGCTGAGGCGAATGTCGGTGCCGGCCCTTTCGAGGACGGCGCCGAAGTCGGCGGTGTTGGCGCGCCCCGGAGTTGGGGCGCCTGTGGGATGCTGGCCCGCGACGAGCGGGTTATGTTCGATTCGCATGGCTATTGCACCTGCGAAACGGTGAAGAGGTC
>CAZDZP010000387.1:0-2272 GCA_964509855.1 uncultured Anaerolineaceae bacterium
CCTGCGCGCGATGGCGGCGGACCAGGCGCGGTACATCGCGCTGCACGCGGACATTGGCGCCGCGGAAGGGGACCGGGCGCTGCTTTCGCCGGAGACGCTCAGGCGGATGCAGACACCGCACGCGGAGGCGGGCAGCATGTGCGACCAGGTCGGGATTTCGTGGATGCTGGATGACGTGGAGACGGCGCAACCCACCGTGAAGCACGGTGGCGCGACGAACGGGCACCTGTCGTCGTTCGAGCTGGTGCCTTCGGAGCGGTTCGGGGTGACGGTGCTCACCAACTGCGACACGGGACGCGAGTTGCGAGATACCGTGGCGGCGGCGGTTCGCGACGAGCTCATCGGGCCGCGGCCACTGGTGCAGCGCGGTTCGTGGACGCCGGAGAACCCGGATGAGTACGCGGGCGCGTACCGGGCGACGCTGGCCGAACCGCACGTGACGGTGCGAGAGGGGCAGGTGTACGTGGAGGCGCGGACACCGGAGCGAATCCTGGCGGCGCGTCCCTTGAATTCGCCGGGGGACCCACCGGTGCGCATCCAGTTCTACGCGCCTGACCGGGCGGTGATTGTGGAGCCGCCGCGGGCGGGGGAGCGGTGCGAGTTCGTGCGGGACACGGAGGGGAAGATCGAGTACTTGCGGTGGGACGGGAGGCTTTCGCTACGTGACGAGGACCACATTTGACGATAGGGATTGCGTTAACCCCCCCAAAGGGCGGATTCGCGCCCATGGTGGCTACGTGTAACGTAACTGTAAGGAAGTAGCCGATGGGCGTGACGCCCCCATAGGCCGCTACCGTGTAACGTAGAGGTACGGAAGGGCGACAATCCTTTGCAGTACACCGACCCAAACAAGGAGGGTCCCCTGGTGACAACGTCTGAATCCCCCGCTTTCAACGTCGAAACGAAAGACCACCTGCGCACGTGCAAGCGCTGCGGACTGGTCTATGACTGGCGACGTTCGCCGAGCAACTCGCTGAAGATGACCTACTGTGGTTCGCTTTGCGAGCAAGGCGACCTTGGCTTCACCCTCGAGGCGATGCTGAAGATGCCCGCAATCACTCGCGACACGCCCCCGTCGGACATCAGCGCGAGCTAATTCGCGCCGCCGATGCCTTCGCCGCGCAGGTGTGCGGTGCTCAGCGCGTCGGCGTATTCATTCCACTTCGAACCATCGTGCGCCCGGATCCAGCGAAAGCGGACACCCGGGCGTTCTTTTGTGAGTTGATAGGCGCGCTTCACGAGCTCGAGGTTCTTCACCTCGCCGTCCTTGCGCTTCCACCCGTTCTTTTCCCAGCCCGCGGCCCACTTCGTAAGCGTGTCCACCATGAGGCGGCTGTCGGTGTACAAATCGATCTCGCAGTCTGCGGGGAGCATTTCGAGGCCCTCGATGATGGCGGTGAGCTCCATGCGGTTGTTGGTGGTGCTGGGGTCGTAGCCGAACTTTTCGCCAACAATGTCGCCATCCTCCACCCAGACCGCACCCCAGCCGCCCGGACCAGGGTTGCCCTGGCATGAGCCATCGGTGAAGACACCGGCCTGCGGGCCGCCGTCGAAGCGCTTCAGCACTTCCATAGGCGACAGGCCGGTGGTGTCGGTCGTCTTGCGCGCGCCGCCCGAGGGTTTCGCCGCGCCGCGCGTCGCGGCGGGCCGGCGGGTGCCACCACGGCAGTCGATGCATTCCTTCGGGGTCCAGTTGGGGTACTTGGCGCGCACGGATTCGGGCAGGGAGAAGGCCTTGCCGCATGCGCCGCAGATGAATTCGGAAGTGGGCATGGTTCGATTCTAGCGGGGTGAGGGTTAGGGGTTCTGGGATTTGGATTCAGGGGCTCAGGCTTCGAGCGAAACGCGAGGGACGACGCGTTCGGCTTCGCTGCTGAGTTCGAAGAAGCTGCGGGTTTGGAAGCCAAAAGTGTTGGCGACGAGGTTGGTGGGGAAGGTACCGCAGAGCTGGTTGAGGTCCCGGACGTTGGCATTGTAGAAGCGGCGGGAGGCGGCGATGCGGTCTTCGGTGTTGGCGAGTTCCGCCTGGAGCGCCAGGAAATTCACGTCGGCTTTGAGCGCGGGATAGTCCTCGGCGACGGCGAAGAGCCGCTTCATACCCATGGCGAGGACGGTTTCATCGACGGCGCGTTCGGCTTCGTTGGCGTGGGGGGCCATGGCGCGGGTGCGGGCGGCGGTCACGAGTTCGAAGGTTTCGCGTTCGTGGCGAGCGTAGCCTTTGACGGTTTCGACGAGGTTGGGGATGAGGTCGATCCGGCGCTTGAGCTGAACG
>CAZDZP010000388.1:0-2241 GCA_964509855.1 uncultured Anaerolineaceae bacterium
CTCATCAGCTGCACCTCGCCGTCGACCCACTCGGCATGCTCCCCTTCGTATTCCGAAAGGAACTCCTCGTACGACATGCGGATGCCGCTCGACGCCGACTGGGCCTGTTGCGCCATGGTGCTACGCCTCCACGTCAATCCAGTATAGCCAACCCGCGGGACGCTTTCGTGGCTACCACCAGCCAACTTTGTAGTTGTACCCCTTGAACAGGCGACCGTCCGGGCCTGCTTCCTTCAGCCGCCCGAAGTGCTTTCGGCAGAGCGGCACCGTCAGCCGTTCGCGGTCTTCGTCGCGCCATTTCAGCACGGCAATATCCTCGAACGGCGGTTCCTGGCACCAGAGACATCGTCTTCTTGCCATGCGTATCCTCCTTGGAATCGCGCCAGAAGGCGGCGCGGTTACGTCAAATCGAGTTCGAAGCCCCACTCCCGGCTTTGCCATGGGTCCGGGGCGTAGCGAAAGCTCGTACACCGGAACCCACATCGCACGTACAGCCGGTGGGCGTCTTCGAACATCACGTCGCTAAACAGGATGACCTTTTTCCCGCCAAGGCGCCGCGCTTCGGCGATCACCTTGCGCACGAGCGCCTCGCCCATCCCACTGCGCCGCGCCCGCGGCAGACCGTACAGGCGGTGCAGTTCGAACACGCCATCACCTTCGTCCGAGTAGCCCACGCACCCCACAACTCCGGCGTCATCCTCCACCACGAAGAACCCGTTCCGCTCGTCAGCGTAGAACTCCTCCGGGCGGGCCAGGTCGGCGTCGTAGTCGCTGACGGCGAACTCGAATCCGTACTCCTCGAAGACCTTTGCGACCACCTGCCAGGGACCATCCCCATGCTTCTTCCGTGAATACGGGACGACTCGCTCCGCTGGAAACGGTGCCCGCACCGGAGCACCAGGCGACGCATCCGTTCGCGCTGGGGGAGCTGCCGGCGCTACATCCCCCAGCGCCTTCCGGTACACCCACTGCGGCCCTTCCCACGGGTCATCCGAGTAGCGGAACCCGGCGCAGCGCCAGCCACAGCGCGCATACAACCGGTGCGCATCCTGGAAGACAGTGTCGGAATACAGCACGCCTTCCCGTCCGCCGCGCTGGCGGGCTTGCTGCTCCATCCACTCCGCCAGCGTGGCCCCGGCGCCGCTCCGGCGAACGTCCGGGTCAACATAGAGTCGCCGCAGTTCGAACAATCCCGGCCGGAGTTCCACAAGACCAACGCAACCCACGACGTGCGCGTCCTGCATCGCCACGCCGAATGCGCCGCCCTTTGCCGGGTAGTACTGGTCCGGGAGGAGCACGTCCCGGGCGTAGTCATCGCCGTCATCCATTTCCCAGCCGAAATCGCGGAACACGCGCTGCACGAGGTCGAAGGGCTCGCGGCCATGCCGGGCCCTGTCGTACTCCTCAATGCGAACCGTCGCGCTCACAATCCCGCCGCTACTCGTCGTCGTGCGACATCCCGAGGATGTGGTAACCCGAGTCAACGTAGATCGTCTCGCCCGTAATGGCCGACGACATGTCGCTGGCGAGGAAGGTCGCGAGGTTGCCGACGTCTTCCGTCGTGATGTTCTTGCGCAGCGGCGCCATCGCACTGAACGTCTTCAGGTAGTCGCGGAAGCCGCTGATGCCACTCGCCGCCAGCGTGCGGATCGGCCCCGCGCTGATCGCGTTCACACGAACGCCGTCCGGCCCGAGGTCGCTCGCGAGGTAGCGTACCGTCGCCTCCAGCGAGGCCTTCGCCACACCCATCACGTTGTACTTGGGCACCACCTTCTCGGCGCCGTAGTAGCTCAGCGTGAGCACGCTCGCGCCGTTCGCCATCAGCGGCAGCGCCGCCCGCGTCAGCCCCAGCAGCGAATACGCCGAGATGTTGTGCGCGACAAGGAAGCCTTCGCGGCTCGTGTCCACGAAGCGCCCGGCAAGGTCTTCCCTGTTCGCGAATGCGATGGCGTGTACAAGGATGTCGATGGTCCCGAAGCGCTCCTTCGCCTTCGCCATCACCGCATCGATCTGCTCGTCGCTCGAAACGTCGCAGTCCTCGATGAAGTCGATCCCGAGGCTCTCGGCCAGCGGACGCGCGCGCTTTTCCATCGCTGGCCCGGCGAAGCTCACGCCGATGGTTGCCCCCGCCGCATGGAAGGCCTGCGTAATGCCCCACGCGATCGAGTGGTCGTTCGAAAGTCCGAAGATGAGTGCGTTCTTGCCCTTCAAGCTGTCCATCGCGCGAGAATACCGCGAAAC
>CAZDZP010000389.1:0-2237 GCA_964509855.1 uncultured Anaerolineaceae bacterium
CAGTCCTGGCGTTTCGACGAGACGTAGCTGATGGAGGCAGGGTCTTCGCCGACGAGGACGGCGGCGAGACCTGCGGTGACGCCGCGTTCCTGGAGCTTCGCCACGCGGCTAGCCACGTCAGACTTTATGTCGGATGCGATTTCGTTGCCGTTGATGAGTTGAGCTGCCACGGGCCAATGCTAGCGCGGAAAGGGCTTGCGTTCGCGGGCACGAATCGCGCGGGCAGGCTACGATCGCGCCTCATGGCTACGAAATTCGCTGTCGGAATCGACATCATCGAAATCGACCGCGTCGCCGACGTGTTGAAACGGCACGGCGACCGGTTCCTGAACCGCGTGTACACACCCGACGAAATCATCCACTGCCGCGGACGCGTGTCCGAACTCGCCGCCCGTTTCGCCGCCAAGGAAGCGGTGATGAAGGCGCTCGGCACCGGCGTCCGTGGCGTGAGCTGGAAGGACATCGAAGTGCTGCCGAACCGACGGGGCAAGCCTCTCGTGTTTCTCTACGGGCGGGGAGCAAAACGGGCGGAAGCGATCGAGCTCCGCGGCCTCGAAATCAGCCTGACGCACTCGAAGGAATACGCCATCGCCTCTGTTGTGGGCGAACGGGCGCTACAAGAAATCGAAGACACACCGAGGCGGGGCGACGCAGCGCTCGCACTCATCCGGGAACAGGGGCTGCGATGAAACTGGTTACCGTTGCGGAAATGCGCGCACTCGAACAGGCGGCTGTTGCTGCCGGCACGAGCGAAGCACAGTTGATGGAGGAAGCGGGCCTCGCGGTCGCGCAGGAAGCGTGGATGATGCTGGGGTCGCTCGAAGGGCGGCGCATCGTCGTGCTCGCCGGGCCGGGGAACAACGGTGGCGACGGTCTCGTCGCCGCGCGCCACCTGGCCGACTGGGGCGCGGAGGTCGTGATTCTCGCGCCGCAGGGCCGGGCCGCCGACAGCAACCGCGCCGAACTGGAAGAGCGGGAGGTCACCTTCGTTGAGGACGACAACCCGGACGTCGACGAGATGTCGATGTTCCTCGGCGACGCCGATCTCATCCTTGATGGGCTGCTAGGCATCGGCGTTTCGCGACCCATCGATGGGGAGTCCTCGATCGGCAAGGCGCTGCGCGGTCTCAAGGCGGCGCGGCGAAGGCAACCGGCGCCGAAGCTCGTCGCGATTGACCTCCCGTCGGGCATCAACGCTGACAACGGTGCCACGGACCCGCTGGTCGTCGAGCCGGATATCAGCGTGACCTTCGGGCTGCCGAAGGTAGGGATGTACCAGGCGCCGGGCGGCGCGTTCGTCGGCAAGGTGCAGGTCATCGAAATCGGCATCCCGCGCGAAGCGATGGCTGGCGTGAAGCTCGAACTGCTGACTTCGCGCTGGATGCGGGAGACGCTCCCCGCGCGGCCCGAGGATTCGAACAAGGGCACCTTCGGCAAAGTGCTGGTGGTCGGCGGGTCGCAGCGGTACCCCGGCGCGACGATGCTGACCGCGCGAGGCGCCTATCGGTCGGGCGCGGGACTCGTGACTGTGGCCTGCGACGAAGAACTTGTGCGGCGCAACTCGCCTTCGCTGGCGGAGGCAACGTGGCTCCCGCAAGTAGCGACCGAAGGGCTTTCCGGGGCGAATGCGCAGGCGCTTCGCAACGAATGGCCGGGGTACGCTGCCGCCGTTGTTGGCCCGGGGATGGGCGACACCGAAGCGACGGCGGAGTTCCTCTGGGCGTCCCTGCCGGACATGGGCGACCTGCAGCAGGGCGCGGTCATCGATGCGGACGCATTGAACGCGCTGGCGAAGCTGGACGACGGCGCCGAACGCGTACCGGCCAACGCCATCCTGACGCCGCATCCCGGCGAGATGGCACGGCTGATGAAGACGACCGTCGCGGAGGTGCAGGCGGCGCGCATGGATGTCGCCCGGGCGGCGGCGCAGAAGTACGGCTGCGTGGTTGTTTTGAAGGGCGCCCATAGCGTGGTTGCCGGGCCGGACGGAGAATCGAGTCTTAGCCCCTTTGCCAACCCGCTGCTCGCGACGGCGGGGAGCGGCGACGTGTTGGCGGGGATGATCGCGGGCTACCTCGCGCAGGGGCTGCGACCGTTCGATGCCGCCGCGCTGGGTGTGTACCTGCACGCCGCCGCGGGCGAATCGCTGCGCCAGCGCTACGGCGAAGCGGGGGCCCTGGCTGGCGAAATTGCTGACGAACTTCCGCAGACGGTGCGGGAACTCAAGGGGTAAGAAA